>DRLM01000021.1 GCA_011375345.1 Gammaproteobacteria bacterium | reverse complement strand
CGGGTGGCGATGTCTGCTGCGGGATCGCCCAGCTGGCCGGAGAAGTTTGCCCCCCAGGTCCACAGGCGGCCGTCGCGGGTGCGGGCCAGGGAGTGGTAGCGGCCGGCGCCGATTTCCACCACATCGGACAGCCCCGCGATGGCTTGCGGGGTGCTGCGGGAGGTGGTGCTGCCGTCCCCCAACTGGCCGTATTCATTGCTGCCCCAGCTCCACACCCGGCCCTCGGCGGTCAGGGCCAGGGAGTGGCGGGCCCCGGCTGCCACGGCCACGGCCGGGCCCAGACCGGCCACCAACATGGGGGAGTGGCGCGGGGCCGTGGTGCCGTCCCCCAACTGGCCGTAGCTGTTGTCGCCCCAGCTCCAGACGAGGCCTGCCTCATCCAGGGCCAGGGTGTGTTCCTCTCCCGCGGCGACGGCAGTGACCGGATTCGCCACGGCGGCGGTCCCGGCCTCCGCCAGGGCGGCCGCCGTGCTCAAAGAGGCCTGGTTGCTGGTGGTAAAACTCGCTGTCAACGACGAGCCGTCCAGTTTCTGCACCGTGATGGTGTAGCGCACCCCGGGTGACAGTTCCCGCTGCAGCTCGAACGCGCCTTGCACGGAGCCGCTGTCAAATTCCTGCGCGCCCGAGGCGGTGGAGAGATCGCCGTGCACCACCCCGGTCCAGGGGATGGACTCGGTATTGGGTGACTCCAGACCCCACACTGTGGTGGTGTCTGTGGTGCGTACCACAATCAGGCGGGTGACATTGCCAAAGTTTTGGGACCAGGTGTACGTCGGCGTCAGGCCTGTGCCCACGGTAATGACCTGTGGGGCGTCGGGGTTCGGCTCGGGGGGGATCAACTCGCTGCCGTCGCTCAGCAGATTGGCCTCCCCCAGGGGGCAGGCGCTGAGCGCCAGCGACAGCATGACCAGCAGCGCAAAGCGCGCCGGCCTGTTTACGGGCAAGTTGTCATGGCGGTGATCGCGGAGGTAAGTGGTGGCCAGCATGGATGGTAGTTGCCAAAACAGCGTTCGGTGTCACAGTTTTCATCGTATCACAAGGTAGACAGGTTATCGTGCGCGGAGGGAGAGTGATTAGGGTTTTCCCTGTACCGGGCCCGGCGGCAACGCCGCGCCTTGGGTAGGGGGTCCCGGTGTCAACGGAACTCGAAAACTGACCCATTTATTCCCGGAAATGGAATTCGAAAAATGACCCGTCCGTTTCAGTCAAGTATTCACTCCTCCATCCGGACGGCAGTGATACGCTGCCCGAGGATACCCGAGCAGCGTTTCTGTTCCGATAAGTTATTAACCCGGCAATCAAACAGGTCGTGCTGACCTGTTTGATTGCCGCCCGCGAAATACGGGCGCCATTGTGCGAAATGGCTGGTATTTCGCGGGCCCGCATTGACTTGCGCCAATGGCGGCACATCCCTGTGCCGCGCTATTTACCCGACAATGCTAATTGCCGGGTTAACAATAAACATCGTTCGAAAATGCTTTGGCACAAAAATAAACTATGTTCAATATATTTTCGCCGAGATTTGTGAAGGCGTCCGCGGTGACAGGCCGGGTGGTATCGGGAGGTGCCGGATGGCAGGCAGTGGGCAGGTCAGCTGGGGTCCCGTGGGAGTCCGGGGGCAAACCGCGGCATTGTGTTCCCGGATTCCGCTGGGGTGTCATCCAGGCTGCATCGGGTTGCGTTTTGGGGTTTTTATCCTGGCCCGGGCCTTGCAATGCTGTCCCCGACATGATGTTAGCGCCAAAGGCTTGACGTTCACCCATGAATAGCGCCGTTCATCCCCTGTTCAGGCTCGACAGTCGCGTGGCGGTGGTCACCGGCGCGTATGGAAAGCTGGGGCCGGTGTGGACGCGGGCGCTGCTGGATGCGGGCGCTGTGGTGCTCGGGCTGGATCGGCCGGGTGCCGGGCCGGCGGCGAACTGGCATGAGATGGAACGGACGTATGGCAGGGACCGCCTGCTGTTTTTCGCGGCGGATGTGCGTGACAGGGCCGCGTTGCAAGACGTTTGCCGCCGGTGTTGCGATGCGTTGGGACGGGTGGATGTGCTGGTGAACAACGCCGGCATCGACCAGCCCCCCGGGGAGGTGAAAACCCATCGTTTGCAGGATATTCCCCAGCGTCAGTTTGAGGACGTGTTCGCGGTCAACGTTGGCGCGGCCTTTCAAACGGCGCAGATATTTGGCGCTCAAATGGTGGAGCAGGGCGGCGGCAGTATCGTCAATATCGGCTCGCTCTATGCCGGCGTGTCGCCGGATGCGCGTTATTACGATCACCTTTCCTGTGATCCGCCCTTTTTGAAACCGCCCGCCTACGGGGCATCGAAGGCCGCTTTGATCAATTTGACGAAGTACCTTGCCACCCACTGGGCCAGGGATGGGGTCAGGGTGAATGCTCTGTCCCCCGGCGGTGTGTCGGGGGGGCAGGACGAGCAATTCAAGGCCAAATTCACAGCCCGCGTGCCTTTGGGCCGCATGGCGGAGGAACGCGATTTGATCGGCCCTCTGTTGTTTCTCGCATCGGACGCCTCGGCCTACGTGACCGGCACGGAACTGAAAGTGGACGGGGGCTACACTGCATGGTGAGCGAGCGCACGATCGGCAACTGGATCGCCGGTGAACGGCGGGAGGCGCTGCGGTTTTTCGACAAAGTCTCGCCGGTGGACGGCAGGGTGTTGTGGCGCGCGCCGCGTTCCCAGGCCGGAGACGTGCAGCAGGCTGTGGCCAGCGCAATGACCGCCCAGGCCGCCTGGGCTGGCACGCCCGGCGTCGCGCGGGGCGAGGTGTTGTTCCGCATCACCGACGCTTTGCATGCGCGGCGCGAGGAGATGGCGCGGGTGGTTGCCCTGGAGACCGGCAAGTCGTTTAAGGAGGCCCTGGGGGAGACCGGTGGGGCCATCGCCCAGGGGCGTTTCATGGCGGGCGAGGGCCAGCGTCTCTACGGTCGCACCACCACCAGCGGCGCGGCCAACCGTTTCGTCGCTACGGTACGGCAGCCCCTGGGCGTCGCCGGTTTGATCACGGCGGCCAACACCCCCATCGCCAATGTCGCCTGGAAAGTGTTTCCCGCGTTGATCTGCGGCAACGCCGCGGTGCTCAAGGCGGCGGAAGATGCGCCCATGACGGCGGAGTTGTTCGCCCGCATCGCTCATGAGGCCGGTTTGCCGCCGGGGCTGTTGAATGTCATCCACGGCTTTGGTGCGGAGGCGGGTGAGCCCTTGGTGCTGCATTCCGGCGTGGCGGTGATCAGCTTCACCGGTTCCACTTCGGTGGGGCGGCGCATCGCTTGTTTGGCCGGGGAACGTTTGGCGAAGGTTTCTTTGGAGTTGGGTGGTAAAAATCCCTTTGTGGTGTGCGATGACGCGGATTTGGACCAGGCTGTGCACTGGGCCGCCTTGTCGGCTTTCAGCAACGCCGGCCAACGGTGCGCCGCCGCCAGCCGGATTATCGTATTTGAAAAGGTGTACGGCGCGTTCCGGGAGCGCCTGCTGGCCGAAACCGCTGCGTTGAGAGTGGGGCCGGGGGACGGGGACGACTTTGGCCCCGTCATCAACCGGCGCCAGCTGGACCGCATGCTGGCCGCCGTCCATGGCGCTGTGCAGCGCGGCGCCCGGGTCTTGACCGGTGGGCGGCGCCTGAGCGGTCCCGCCCACCGGGACGGCTGTTACATGGCGCCCACGGTGCTGGAAGACGTGGCGCCGGAGGATGAACTGTCCCGCACGGAACTGTTCGGTCCCATCACCTGCTTGTACCGCGCCCGCGATTTCGACCAGGCTCTCGCGTTGGCCAACGATTCTCCCTACGGTCTTACCGCCTGCATCCACACCCGCGATGTCAACCGCGCCTTGCGTTTCACGGAACAGGTGCAGGCGGGGGTGGCCGTGGTCAACGCCGGCACTTATGGCAGCGAGCCCCACATGCCTTTCGGCGGCGTCAAAGCTTCGGGCAACGGCACGCGGGAGCCGGGCACGGAAGCGCTGGATGTGTATGCCTCCCTCAAAGATGTTTATCTCAACATGGACCCGGCCGCGCCATGAATGCCGTGTCAAAACCCAAGGCAGTGGCCTTGGTTCCCGCGCGGGCCGGTTCACGCCGGGTGGTGCATAAAAACATCCGCTGCCTGGGCCATCATCCCCTGCTGGCCTACACTATCCAAAGCGCTCTGCAAAGCGGCGTGTTCGAGGCTGTGGTGGTGTCCACCGACGATGCCCGCTACGCTGATATTGCCCGCCACTACGGCGCACAAGCGCCGTTCCTGCGGCCGGCGGATCTGGCCACTGCCACTTCCCCTGACATCGAGTGGGTGGCACACGCCTTGGAAAACCTGGCCGGGGACGGGCATCACTACGACTGTTTCAGCATCCTGCGCCCCACCAGCCCCTTTCGCACGGCGGACACCCTGCGCCGGGCCTGGCGAGCGTTCGCCGGCGATCCCCGTGCCGATTCGCTGCGCGCGGTGGAGCCGTGCCGCCAGCATCCCGGCAAGATGTGGCTGCTGCGGGGCAGCCGCATGCAGCCTTTGTTGCCGTTTGCCAACGGCACGCAGCCCTGGCACAGCAGCCAGTATCCCAGCCTGCCCGAGGTCTATGTGCAAAACGCCAGCCTGGAAATCGCCTGGACCCGGGTGGTGCTGGAGCAGGGCAGTATCGCCGGCAGTGCGGTGGTGCCGTTTCTCACCCAGGGGCGGGAGGGTTTCGATATCAACAGCGAGGACGACTGGATGCTGGCCGAAGTGTTGCTCGACAGCGGTGCGGCCGTGTTGCCCAAGGTCGATCTGCCTCCCTATGGGGGGACGGGCCGCCATGCTGTGGGCCAAGGAGGCACTTGGTGAATACCCTGTATTTTTGCCCCCAAGAAGAGTTCAACCGGATACGGGCACTGGCCATGGCGCCGGAGGGGCGGGCCGCTCTGTTTGCCGATCTGTGCCGCCTGAACACTTTGTACATGATCAAGCGCGCCGGCTCGGGCCACATCGGCAGCAGTTTCAGCAGTCTGGACATCGTGAGCTGGCTGCATCTGGAAGAGTTGGGGGAGGACGATCTCTATTTTTCCTCCAAGGGCCACGATGCTCCGGGTCTGTACGCGGTTTTGCTGGCCCTGGGGCGCTTGCCTTTCGAGCAACTGCACAGTCTGCGCCGCCTGGGCGGCCTGCCGGGTCATCCCGATGTTGGCACGCCCGGCATGGTCACCAACACCGGCTCGCTGGGCATGGGCGTGTCCAAGGCCAAGGGCCTTATTGAGGCGCGCCGCTTGCGGGGCGAGGGCGGACGGGTGTTCGTGCTCACCGGCGACGGCGAGCTGCAGGAAGGCCAGTTGTGGGAATCCCTGCCCGGCGCGGTGCACCACCGCATGGGCGAGTTGACGGTGATTGTCGATCACAACAAGCTGCAAAGCGACACCTGGGTGAGCCGGGTGAGCGACCTCGGTGACCTGGCCGCCAAATTCGCCGCCTTCGGCTGGCAGGTGGCGCGCTGTGACGGTCATGATTTCCATGCCCTGCGGCGCCGGCTCGCGGACTTGGCCGCGGTGCGCGACCGGCCCAAGGTGCTGATTGCCGATACCGTCAAGGGCAAAGGGGTGGCGCGCTTTGAGCCCGCCGCCGGGGAGGCGGACCTGCGCTTGTATGCTTACCACAGCGGCGCGCCCGGTGATGAAGATTACGCTGGCGCGGTGGCCTGTTTGCAGGCCCGTATTGATGCCGCGTTGCAGGAGCACGGCGCCGCGCCGCTGGCCCTGAAGACCGACACCCTCGTGCCACCGGCGCCGCCCGCCGGCCGCCAGGAACGTCTGCTGCCCGCCTACGCCCTGGCCCTGGCGGAACAGGCCGAGCGCGACGACGCGCTGGTGGTGCTGGATGCGGATCTGGCCAGGGACTGCGGCCTGCTGCCCTTCGAGGAGCGTTTTCCCGACCGTTTCATCGAATGCGGCATCGCCGAGCAGGACATGGTCTCCCAGGCCGGCGCCCTGGCTTTGCGGGGCATGATCCCGGTAGTGCATTCCTTTGCCTGTTTTCTCACGGCCCGGGCCAATGAGCAGATCTACAACAACGCCAGCGAGGGCAGCCGGGTGATCTACGTCGGTTCCCTGGCCGGGCTGCTGCCGGCGGGACCCGGCCACTCCCACCAGGCCGTGCGCGATCTGGCCGCCGTGGCCGGTGTGCCGGGTTTGGCACTGCTCGCACCGGGCTGGGAGGCGGAAGTCGCCCTGGCCCTGCGCCACGCCGTGCAGGAGGCCCCGGGCGCCAGTTATCTGCGTCTGGAGTCGCGCCCGGTGGCCTTGCCCTTCACCCCGCCCCCAAGCAACTGGAACGTGGGTCAGGGCACCCTGGTGCGGGAAGGGGGGGATGGGGTGGTGTTCACCTACGGTCCCACCATGCTGGCCCAGGCCTGGTGGGCGGCGGAGCACCTGGCCGCTGACCACGGCCTGCAGCTGCGGGTGGTGAACCTGCCCTGGCTCAACCGCCTGGACTCCGACTGGCTGGAGCTGGCCCTGGGTGGCTGCCGGGCCGTGTTCACCCTGGACAATCACTATCTTGAAGGGGGCCTGGGGTTGCGCCTGGCCGCGGCCCTGGCGGGGCGCAGCGGGACGCCCCGCCGCCTGCATCATTTTGCCGTCAGCCGCCTGCCCCTGTGCGGCGCCGATGAGGAGGTGCTGAGCGCCCACGGCCTGGATGCGCCGACCCTGGCGCGCACCATGGCCGCGTGCCTGCACGCCCAAGAGGAAGGAAACGTGTACTCATGTCTGGCCTGAGCGCCCAAGCGGCCCTGCCGGCCAAGTCCCGGCGGGCGCGCTTGCGGGACCAATACCGCTGGCGCTGGAAGCCGGCGTTGCGGCGGCGTATTTATGGTGGCTGGGGCGTTCTGGCGAGGAGTCTGAGCGCCCTCATGCCGGCGCCCCTGCGGCTGGCCCTGCGGGAGCTGCCCTCTCCCACGCGTCCCCTGGACTACCGCGCCGAGCGGCTCTGTCTCGTCACTGATTCGTGGGTGGAGTACGACAAGCGGGCCCGCTCCTGTGCCAAGGAGCCGGAGACCGTGGCCTGGATGGAAGGTCACGTCCGCCCGGGTGAGACGGTCTACGATATCGGCGCCAACGTGGGGGCCTACAGCCTGATCCTGGGCCGGCGGGTGGGGCCGGCAGGGCGGGTGTACGCTTTCGAACCGTCCTTTGCCAACTTCGCCCAGCTCAGCCGCAACGTGCTGCTGAACGGCTTGAGCGGGCAGGTGATGCCCTTGCATCTGGCCCTGGCCGACCACACCGCTGTGGGCCGCCTGCATTACAGCAGCCTGGCGCCCGGCGCCGCTTTGCACGGCCTGCACCAGGATACGGCCACCACCACGGCCAGCCTCGCCGTGTTGGCCATCAGCCTGGATGAACTGGTGGCCCGTTTCCAACTGGACCGTCCCCACCACATCAAACTGGACGTGGACGGCATCGAGCACGCCATCTTGCTGGGCGGTCGGCGGGTGCTGGCCCATCCCGGCTTGCGCACGATCTTGGTGGAAAGCGAAGCGGGCCGCCCCGGCAGCGACGACATTGCCAGTCTGCTGGCGGAGGTGGGTTTCGAACTGGAGGCGGAGCACGTGCACAACGCCAATCCGCTGCATCCGGGGCCTTATGTGAAAAACTGCTTGTACCGGCGCTTGCGCTGAACGCTTGAGGAAGGTCGCGGATGGACTACAAAGCCAATCTGGACACCGTAAAGATTTATCTGGCCACCGGCTTGACCGAGCGTGCCAGGGAATACTTGCAAAAAATCCTGAGCGGCACCCCCGAAGCACAACGCCGGGCGGCTGATCCTGTCTACCTGAAAGCTGTGGCCCTGTCCGCCCGCCTGTGTCTGGAAGAGGAAGACCGTCAGGGCGGTGCCGCCCATATTGAGCACGGCTTGAGTCTGAAGCCGGACCATGCTGATTTGTTGTTCATGAAGGCGCTCATCTATTGGGACATTCAGCGCTTTGACGAAATGTTCGTTGTGCTGGTGGCCTTTTTGGCGGCGGTGACGGCGGCGGATGCCGAACAGTATGACTACCAGTATGCGGCCCAGCCCGTGCTCAGCGATGTGGTGTACAAGCTGCTGCCGGAAGCTTTCGACAAAGCCACCTCCCGCACCGCTTTGGCGGAGGTGGTGCAAAAGGCGGCGGCGGTCAGCCACAGTGACCTGATCCAGACCGTGCACACCGTCTTGTTTTCCCGTAAGCCCACTGCGGGGGCGGCGCCTTGAGCAAGGCCGGCAAACAACTGCTCTTTGCTTTCGGTGAGCGGGAGATCAACGCCACCTCCGGCCGCATCCTGTTTTATCCCCAACGTCTGGCCGCGGCGGGGTATGGCGTGGAAGTGGTGACCCATGATCAGGCGGTGCAGGAAAAGCTGGCGGAACACTATGCCGCCTGTGACGGGATAAAGGTCAAGGTGGTGGCGCAGGAAGACCGCTTCTGGACCATGCAGCAGCGCGACGGCTTCGCCAAGACCTTTATCGACCTTTATCACGACATCATCATTCCCGGCACCGACATGGCGTTTTGGAAGACCGCGGCCTTCGACGATTTTCTCTGGCATGTGTCCCGCGTGGTGCAGGAGCCCATCCAGGGCCGCTTTGCCGCCGCCTTCATGCCGGTGCCATCTGCGTTTGAGCGCCCCCGCGAAGCCTGCGATGTGTTCTATAGCAACGTGGTGTATTACTGCAAACAGAACCGTGTGCCCCTGGTGGGCATGCAGATCTACCCCGTCACCGACGTGCCGGACATTTTCCATGGTATTCCCGATTACTGGCTGGTCAACAGTTCCACCAAGGTCCGTTATTTCAAAGACCGCGGCATCGCCCCGAAACGGGTGCTGCAGCTCCACAGCCTGCGCGATGCCCATTGTCTGGATACGGTCGATGACCCCCTGCGCAGCCTGGTCCTGCATGAAAGTCTGGAACTGGGCAAGGAACGCTTGGTGGTAACCCTGGTCAACCACCCTTCCAACCGGATGCAGATCAAAGACATCGTTCGGGTCTTGGGCGGGCTGCCCTGTCCTGTGCTGGTGTTTTTCATTTTCGTAGGCGTGTCGGTGCGCGAGCTGACCGAGAAATCTGTGTTCGAAGATCTGGTGGCGCGGGACTTTCGTCAAAATGACGTGGAGTATTTCACGGTGGAGGGGGGTGGCCTGACCCGGGCCATGATGCTCAGCGATGCGGTGTTGGCCACATCTTATGTCACGCCTTTGAGCGTGGCGGTCAAATACGGCAAGGAGGGGATAGTCTACAATCCCCTGGCCGCGCCCTGCGACTATCTGGAAGGCGCCGAACTCATCGCGGACCCGCGCCGCCTGCAACAACGCCTGCAACACTGCTGGCAGGCCAAGCAGGATGAGACGGACCTCCCCGAGGTGGTTCGGCGGGTGTTGGAATCATGAGTTTACAGGGCCGGAAAGTGTGTTGTTTCGTGGCGCTGCCGCACCACAGCCGCTTCATGTGGCCGGTGATGGAACAGGTCCGGCAGGCGGGTGCCGAGATTCTGTTTTTCACCACTTCTTCGGACTATCCCTTCGAACGGGACGTGTTGCAGCGTGGCCTGCCCTGCCGCTTGTTGCAGGAATACGCCGATGCCGCCACCCGCGATAAGATTGCCGTCACCCAGCGTGAGTTCTTTGAACAATGGCAGCAGCGTATTTTCGACTGGGACGGCATGAAGCACTGGCCTTTGGTGCTGCAATCGTCGCTTATCAGCCAGGCGCTGGAGGAATACCATTGCCTGCAGGCCTTCATGGAAGCGGAACAACCCGATCTGGTGTTGGCACTGCACGAGCGCAACCGCTGGGGAAAACTGCTGGGTCACATGTGCCGGCAGTTCGGTGCCGCCTATCTGACCTTTCAGGAGGGTGACTACTACGAAGACCGGCTGAGCTTTACCGGCCATACCGAATACACCACCGCGCTGCTGCTATGGGGCCGGAACACCAGGGAGTGCCTGCTGCGCCACGGGGCCAGCCGCAACAAAATCGCCTTGATCGGCAACACCCATTTGGCCAACGTCGAAGCGCAGTACTTCACCGAAGCCCAGCGGCGCGCCACCTGCGAAGAACTGGGCCTGCCCCGTGGGAAGAAGGTGGTGCTGTTCCTGGTGGGGTTGCAGTGGGGTGTGGTGAAGAATGCCGACTTGTGGCAAGCGCTGCTGGACGGTCTGGGCGATGAGGTGGTAAAGGTTTTCAAATGGCATCCCAAGGTCTCGGCCCACAGTTTCCATACCAATCAGGCCAGGATGTTCCAGGAGCATTTTCCTGACTGCATTGTGGTGCAGGACTTTGACGCGTATCGGCTGCTGGCCGTGAGTGACTACTGCGTCACGCTGGGCAAAACCACCCTGGCGGTGGAAGCCCTGTGCTTCGGCCGGCCCTTGTTTTCCTTGCCCGGGCTGGACGGAGAAGGTGATCATTACGCCAGTCAGGGCATAGCCCAGAGTGTGGCGCAACCGGTGGGCTGGCAGCCTTTGTTTGACACCATGCGCAACGGCGTCCCGGCCAGGATCCAGGCGCAGGTGGACGATTACCTCGACGGTTTTTTCTTCGATAGAAACAAGCAGGCCCTGGCCAAGGCGCGGTCGGTGATTGAAGTGCTGTTGGCGGAACCGGCGCCGGCGCTGCGGCAGCGGCGGTTGCAAAATGATGCCGTAGCGGGGCGGGTCAGTTTCATTCTGCCTTCCGGGACCGATACCCGGCTTTTTCTTCAGACGCTGGTATCGTTGGCGGAAAAAGTGGATTTCCCGGATTGGGAAGCAGTGGTGGTGCTCAATCACCCGGCCGCGGCGGAATGCCTCGCCGCTGTGGCGGGGGATGTGACAGTGGTGGAATGCGACCAGCGCCGTCTGGCTGCGCTGTACAATCGCGGCGCCCAGCATGCCAGTGGTGAAATCCTGGTGTTTCTCACCCCCGGCTTGTTGTATTTCCGCGCTGGCGCCTTGTTGGACACCGCCCGCCAGGGCGTCGCCGGCGTTACCGTGCGCCGGCCCGATGGCACCGTGCACAGTACCGGCATCCGTTTCGATTTCAACTCTGACCCCGTGCTGTCAACCGCAGCCCGGCTGAAACCCGAGGCGGCCGGTGGCGGCTGCCTGGCCCTGGCGCGCAAAGTGTATGAAGCCGCCGGCGGTTTTGACGCGACGCTGGCCGATCATCTGATCGAAGCCGATTTTTGTCTGGCGGCACGGGAGGCCGGGGCTGCCGTGATGCTGGCTGATGGCGCCGAGTGTCTGCTGGCTGGCCGCAGTGAATTCATCGGGCCTTCCTGGGAGGAGGAAGATTGGCCCGGCCGTCTGCGGTTCTTCGCCAAGTGGCGCGGCCGCTTGCCGAAAAGCGACGACTACCTCGCCTATCTGGCATCCCTGGCGGACAATGCGCAGCGGTCGTGACTTCGGCCCCGTTCTAAAGTCTCCTCTCTCGCCTGTCGATACCTCTGCTGGAAGCGGTAAATACCTGCCTTAGGTATGTCCGTTAGGCATAGGTCCCCGCGGCGCAGGCGGTGGGGACACCAGAGGAGTACAAGAACATGGCACTGTCCATCAACACCAATATGATGTCGCTCAATGCGCAAAAGAACCTGCGGCAGACGGAGGCGCCGCTGCAAAAAGCGATGGAACGTTTGTCCACCGGTTTGCGAATCAACTCAGCGTCGGATGATGCCGCCGGCCTGGCCATTGCGACGCGGATGTCGCGCCAGATCAATGGTTTGAATGTGGCCATGCGTAATGCCAATGACGGTATTTCTTTCGCGCAAACGGCGGAAGGCGCCATGGACGAAATGATCACTGCGGTGCAGCGTATCTACGAACTGGCGGAACAATCGGCCAGCTACAATACTTCTGCTGACCGCAGTTCCATGAATACCGAGGTTCAGGAGCTGATTTCTGAGCTCAGCCGAATCGTCTCGCAAACCCGTTACAACGGTGAATTGTTCCTCAATCAGCAAAAGAGTATTGATATCCAGGTGGGTGTGGAGGTCAAGGAGACTATCAACATTTCCACCTCCAATGTGTCGCCCGACACCATGGGTGTGGCCACCAGCTATTCCAGCACGCTCACGGCCGCCAACGTGGCCAGTGCCTCGGCCATGTCTTACCTGTCCGCCGGCCTGGGCGCCAGCGCCACCCTGGCGGGTGTGGATTTGGGCGATGCCGTAACGACCGCCACTGCGTACCAGAACAACAGCCTGAACCTTATCAACCGTATCAATACGTATAGCGGCGATACGGGCGCGACGGCATTTTCCTTCGGCAATTCCCTGGTGGGAGGGAGCGCCGCGTTGACGGCCACCACAGGCAATAGCGGGTCGAGCAATGACACCTCAGTGGCGGCGGGCTTTCTCACCATCAATGGGGTGCAGATCGGCAGTTTCGCTGCCTCCGTCGACAGCAGTACCGCCGCGGCCTCCACGACGCTGACCAATATGCTGTCGGCCATCAACAACAAATCGGCCACCACCGGGGTGACGGCCTATTTCGTCGACAAAGGCACAGTTGCCACCTCCAGCACCGCCAATGCCTCCAGTGTCTTGGTGTTGGCCAATACCGACGGCGCCGCAATTGACGTGACCCTCAACACGGCTGTCGCCGGCGGCTCATTGATCAGCAACACCCTGGCCAGCTCCACCATGTCGGTTTCTGCAGGTCAAAACGGGAAAATCATCTTTAACGCCGGATTCACCAAGACCTCGCTGAGCTTTGACGGTACCGCCACCGGTGCGGTGTTCGGGGTCGGCACTGCGTCCTCCTCGGTGAGTCTGACGGCCACGTCGCTGAACAATATCAGCACCACCTCGGTCGCCAATGCCAATGTGGCAATTTTGGCCGCCAAGGAATCGCTGGAGTCGTTCATCACCGAAAAAGCGAAACTGGGCGCCAAACTCAACCGTCTCGATTCCACGATCCGCAATATCGAGAGTACCCGGGAGAACATCACGGCGGCCAAATCGCGCATCATGGATGCCGACTTCGCGACGGAAACCGCGAACATGACACGGTCCCTGATCCTGCAACAGGCCGGTATTTCGGTGCTCGCCCAGGCGAACCAGGTGCCGAACAACGTTCTGGCCCTGCTGCAGTAAACAGTGTTCGGGAGGGGCGGGCAGGCGCCGCCCCTCCCGGTTTCCACTTAAGGCGGGTCGCCCGGCAGGGACGCGGCCGACAACAGGGAGTGAATACAGCGGCGATCTGATGGGTGCGCGGATAGTTCTATGCCAGTCACACTAAGCTCCGGTCTGTTTACCGGCATCGATACGCAGGGCATCATCCAGCAATTGTTGGCGGTGGAACGCCAGCCGTTGCAGGCTCTGACGGTCAAAAAAGCGGACTTCGAAGCCAAGATCAGCAGCTACGGCAGTATAAAAAGCGCGCTGTCGTCTCTGAAGGATGTGGTGAAGACCCTCACCACCGACCAGCTCCAGAACAAAACCGCCAGCAGCTCGGACAGCAGCAAGCTGACGGTGTCCGCTGACAGCAGTGCCGCCAACGGCAGCTATGAGATAGAAATCGACACCCTGGCCACCGCCCAGAGCATCTACTCCGGCACCTTTGCGTTTCAAACCAGCGAGGTGGCGGACCTCAGCGTGGTTTCCTCGCAAAAAATAAAGATTCAACTGGGCAACGGCACGGCCAAGGAAATCACCGTTGACAGCAGCAACAACACCCTGACCGGCGTCAAGGACGCCATCAATGCGGCCGCTGCGGGGGTCAATGCATCCATTATCAACGCCGGTTTCGACGTTACCGCCAGCAACAATCAAATTGTCTTCAATGACGGCAGCCAGCGCACCGCAACCTTGACGGCGGGCTCCTACACGCCCGATGAAATGGCGGCGGAAATCAAACGTGCCCTGGAGGCCGCCAACGGCGGGACGGACACTTACACCGTGAGCTATGACACGGCCAGTGCCACGTTCACGGTGCTCAATGATGCCACCAACACCAACGCTGTGGACCTGTTGTGGGAAGATGCCGGTTCGACGGCAGCGGCGCTGCTGGGCTATTCGACCACCGACCACAGCCCGATTGCGGTGGGGGCATCGCAAAGCAGCGACAGCGCGGTGGGCGGCTTCCGCCTGGTATTGAACGCCGACAATACGGGCGCTGCCAATCGTATCAAACTGCTGGTGGACGAAGACAACGATGGTATCTATGAAGAAAGCGGCGAGACAGACACCTCCGGCCTGTCGCGCCTGGCGTTCAACCCCAGCTACGATGCCAGCGGCAACGTAAGTGGTGGCGTTGCCAACTTCACCCAGTCCAAAGCGGCTGTGAGCGCGGCGCTGAAAGTCAACGGTTTGTCAGTGTCGCGGGCCAGCAACACGGTAAGCGATGTGATCACCGGAGTGACCCTGAATCTGCTGGATACCACCTCCGGATCAAAAATAACTGTCTCGGTGGCGGATGATGATGACAGCATTACCAGCGCTCTTAACAATTTCGCATCGTCTTACAACAGTGCCTTCAGCCTGGTGAAGAGTCTGTCTGCCGTGGGTAGCGACGGCGCCGCCATATTCACCGGCGATGCGACCGCCAGAACAATTCAGGACACTTTGCGGAACACGATCACGACCCGGTTCGGCGACTATACGCCGGCAAGACTTGGCTTCAGTCACAGCCGCACGGGTGATCTGTCGCTGGATTCCAGTATCTTTGCCAGTGCTCTGGCGGCGGACAGAGACGGCGTGCTGGCCTCTGTCAACGCCATGTCAAGTGCGCTGGAAGACGATTTGTCCTTTCTGATCAACGAGGCTGTGCCCGGCAGGACGGAAGGTCTCAACAGTTCGATCGAAAGGATGGACGAGGATATAGCGGATTTGGAACGGAGGCTGGTGCTGAAGGAGGAGCAGTTGGTCAAGACCTTCTCTTTGCTTGAAGAGACCGTGGGCCAGCTACAGTCAAACGGAGATTTTTTGACGCAACAACTACAGGGAATCAGTAACATTTCAGGTAATGGTAATTAATATACAGAGGGTAAGCCAATGAATCCGATAACCGCAGCGGCGCAGAACGTCGCAAAAACGCCGGTTTCGGTGCGTAGTACCCCCAGGGAGCAGGCGGTCACCAAACTTGTTACGGACGAGCTGGAACAAAAAAAATCTGCACCCGAAACCAAACCCCTGGCCAGGGAAGAGCTGGACGGCGTCGTCAAAGAGATCAACCAGACCGTACAAAACGTGGTACGTGACATACGGTTTCAGCTTGATAAAGAGACCGACAAGGTCGTTATAAAAGTCATTGATCAAAGCACGCAGGAAGAAATCCGACAGCTGCCTCCGGAGGAGGTCCTGAATATGATGGAAAATCTGTCGAACCTGAAGGGAATCCTTTTCAAGGAGGAGGCGTGAGAATGTTGCGGTACATGGGTGCGAGAAAGGCGGTTCCATGAGTTATGGCAATATGCGTGATGCACTGAAGCAATACAGCCAGGTAAAGGTCCGCTCCGGGGTCGAAGGGGCCACGCCTCATCGCCTGATTCAGATGCTTATGGAAGGGGCCCTGGAAAAGATGCAACTGGCGAAAGCCAACCTGGAGCGGGGCAACAAGGCGGAGAAAGCCCGCCACATTGATTGGGCCTTGTCCATTATTGACGGTTTGCAAAGCAGTCTCGATATGGAAAAAGGCGGCCAGATTGCCGCCAACCTGGATGCCTTGTACGACTATATGCAGCGGCAACTGGTCATGGCGAATCTGGACAACGATGTTGCCAAGCTCGATGAAGTGTCGAATTTGTTGCTGGAAATCAAAACCGCCTGGGACGCTGTGCCCGCCGTGCTGAAGCAACAGGAAGCCGCGGGCGCACAGGCCGCGACAGCGGCGGTCAACCATGCGGCGGCGGGTTGAGCGGGCGCATGAGCGATGTGGTGGCGCGCCTGGCCGCGGTGACCGCGGCGCTGCTGGGCGCGGCGGACGGGCAACAATGGGATCAGGTTGCGGCCTTGAGTGCGGAGCAGGCCGAGATCATTGACGCGGTTCGTCGGGACAGCGTTTCGCTTCGGTTAAACGACCCGGCCCGGCGTGAGCGGGTCGAGCAACTCGTTGCCGACATCCGCCGGGCGCAAGCCCTCGTCAGGCGGAAAATGCAACACCTTGGTGATCAGGCCGGCGACATGAAAAAAAGAAAGCGTGTTGCCCAAACGTATTCCTCACTGGCTTAAGGCCACACTCTCCCCGCTTATAGTCGTGCTGGCCGGCGCCGCCTTCAGGTGTCGGCGGAACGCACTGTGTCTGCCGACACCTGGTACGGGCCGGCAGCGTGTTGATGCGTCATGATGTTGTACGACAATATTTTGACATGGGGGTGATTCAATGCTTTACTCAATCCCATGTAGAAGTTTTCGTGGCGGGTGCTTTGGCGCGACGGCGTTTGCCTTGCGTGATGCCGTGCGTGGAAGATCCGCCTCAGGGGTGATTCAGGATGGGCGTTTCCCAAATAATTCTCGCAGGTGTGGACCGCGCATTGGAACATGAACTTAAATCCGTGCTGGGATTTCTGGACTACGGGGACATTAGTGTTTTCGATGACGAAGAAATGGAAAACCCTCCCGGCCGGGCCGGCGACACGCTGGCGGTTATATTGAATTGTGCGGGGGTCGCCGGGCGGGAGGAAGCAGTGTGGCAGCGCCTGAATGATTGGGGCGGGAAGGTGCCGCTGATCCTGTTAAAGCAAAAAGATCAGCCGGTGCCGGATGTGCTGGCAAAAAACGCCGTGGGCGCTGTTGTATTGCCGGTGAAGTACCGTCCCTTGACCGAGGCGCTGCGGCAGGCGGAGATTTATCTCGACAGCCGGCCCAGCAAAGCGGCGCGCCGCTCCCCGGAGTTGTTCCGCAGCCTGGTGGGAAACAGCCGCAGCGTGCGCCATGTGCGCAAGCTGATCGAACAAGTGGCGGACTCCGATGCCACCGTACTGATATTGGGGGAGTCCGGCACCGGCAAGGAAGTGGTGGCGCGAAACCTTCACTATCACTCCAAGCGCCGTGACAAACCGTTTGTTCCGATCAACTGTGGGGCCATTCCGGCGGAGCTGCTCGAAAGCGAACTCTTTGGTCATGAAAAGGGGGCGTTCACCGGCGCCATCACCGCCCGCCAGGGGCGTTTTGAGCTGGCCGAAGGGGGCACCCTGTTTCTTGATGAAATCGGCGACATGAGTCTGCACATGCAGGTGAAGTTGTTGCGGGTGCTGCAAGAGAGGGTGTTCGAGCGCGTGGGCAGCAACAAACCCATCCAGGCCGACGTGCGCATTATCGCCGCCACCCACCGCAACCTGGAAGAGGCAATACGGGAAGACAAATTCCGGGAAGATTTGTATTACCGTCTCAACGTTTTTCCCATCGAGATGCCGCCCTTGCGCGAGCGCCGCGAAGACATACCGTTGCTGATTGCCGAGCTGGTCACGCGCCTGGAGCATGAAAAGCGCGGCTCGGTGCGCCTGACCCAGGCCGCCGTTATGGCCTTGTGCGAGTATCACTGGCCCGGCAATGTGCGCGAGCTGGCCAATCTGGTGGAGCGGCTGGTGATCATGCACCCCCTGGGGGTGGTGGATATCGCTGATCTGCCGGAGAAGTTTCGCCCGGCTCAGGAGGTGGAACTGCCGCGCACCCTGCCGGAGGAGATGGCCGTCCTGTGCGATCCCTTGGCGACGCCCCGTCTGCCCCGCGACGGTCTGGATCTCAAAGAACACATCAGCAACCTCGAATACAACCTCATCAAACAAGCCCTGGAAGACGCCGGCGGTGTGGTGGCCCACGCCGCCAATCGTTTGAAGCTGCGGCGCACGACCTTGGTCGAGAAAATGCGCAAGTACGGTTTGCAGCGCAGCGACGAGACGACATAAGTTTGACACTCTTGGGGTTTGTCTTTCCCAAGTCCTTGTTTTAGAGACCGTCCTCCAGCGGCATAAGTCTTGCTTTCTCAGCCGGGTGCAGCGCCAGCGGTACACCTGTGAGGGAGTGAAGACTCTGCATGTTCAAATCCACCGATCACCCGCCCCGAGACCTGGAAAACGCCTTTAACACCTTCAGCGAAGTGTCCGAACGGCTCTCCGATGCCTATCACACCCTGGAGCGCCGTGTTGCCACCTTGACGGCGGAACTGGCCGCCGCCCGCAGCGAACGTCTGGCCCAACTGGCGGAAAAAGAACGGCTCGCTGACCGTCTCCAGCAATTGCTGGAGCTGCTCCCCGGTGGTGTCGTGGTGCTGGACGGCGAGGGCCGGGTGACGGACTGCAATCCGGCGGCCCGTGAGTTCCTGGGCGCGCCGCTGCAAGGTGAACCCTGGCCGGCTGTGGTGCAGCGGGTGATGGCCCTGCCCGGCGATCCCGGCCAGCCGCTGGTTTTGCGCGACGGCCGCCGTCTCAGCCTGGTGTCGCGTCCCCTGGGGGCCGCGCCGGGTGAAGTCTTGTTGCTCCAGGACGTGTCGGAGACCCAGGCCTTGCAGGAAGCCCTGGCGCGCCGGTCCCGCCTGTCGGCCATGGGAGAGATGATGGCGCGCCTGGCGCACCAGATACGCACCCCGCTGGCGACCTCCCTGCTTTACCTGGGTCACTTGCGGCGGCCCCATTGCAGCGATGCCGAGCGTCTGAAATGCGCCGCGAAAATGTCGGCGCAACTTGGCCACTTGAACCACACCGTTAACGACATGCTGATGTTCGCCCGCGGCGGTGATGACGAGGACGAAGACTTTCTGCTCGCCGGGGTGCTGGACGAACTGCGGACCGCCGTGGAGGCGCGGCTGGCCGCGGCTGGCGGCAGATTGTTGCTCGCCAATGGCTGCGACAAGGCCGTGCTGCGGGGTAACCGCAACGCCTTGTTGGGCGCCCTGTTGAATCTTGTCGACAACGCCATCGACGCTGCCGGTGCCGGCGTGGTGGTACACATCCAGGTGCGCCGTGTTGCCGGCGGCAAGGTTGAATTGCGCCTGCGTGACAACGGCCCCGGCATTCCCGCTGCTTTGCAGGGGCGCATCTTTGAGCCTTTCTTCACCACCCGGCACCAGGGCACCGGTCTGGGGCTGGCGGTGGCGCGGGCGGTGGTGTTGCGGCACCGCGGCACTGTGGAGGTGGAGTCCGGGGTGGAATCAGGCACGTGTTTCGTATTGCTTTTCCCCGATGCAGGTGGAGAGCGTCTGCTCGCCGGCGGAACCGCCTACGCTGCCGGGGAGGCAGCCCGGCAACAACAGGCAACAGGAGTAGTGTAATGCAGCAGTCCCGGGTGCTCGTCGTTGAGGATGACAGCGCATTGCGTGAAGCGCTGATCGATGCCCTCGGCATGGCCGGTTACCACGGTGCCGGTGCCGGGGACGGGGTCGAGGCCCTGGCCTATCTGGAGCGACACGGCGCCGACATGGTTGTCAGCGACGTGCAGATGGCGCCCATGGATGGCTATACCTTGTTACGCAAAGTGAAAGGCACGTTTCCCGATCTGCCGGTGATTCTGATCACCGCTTACGGCACGGTACAAAAAGCCGTGCAGGCCATGCGCGACGGCGCGGCGGATTATCTGGTCAAACCTTTCGAGGCGCAGACCCTGACCGCCCTGGTAGAGCGTCACCTGCCCCGGGTGGCGGCTGTGGAACCGGGGCTGGTGGCGGAGGACCCCCGTACTCTGGAACTGGTGGAGCTGGCGCGGCGGGTGGCGCAGACCGAGGCGACGGTCATGATCAGCGGCGAAAGCGGCACCGGCAAGGAAGTCTTTGCCCAATACATTCATCGCTGTTCGGCGCGGGCCGGGGGCGCCTTCGTCGCCATCAACTGCGCCGCCATCCCCGACAACATGTTGGAAGCGGTGTTGTTCGGCTATGAAAAGGGAGCCTTTACCGGCGCCTATCAAAGCACGCCCGGCAAGTTCGAGCAGGCCAACGGCGGCACGCTGCTGCTCGATGAAATCTCAGAGATGGACCTGGGTCTGCAAGCGAAATTATTGCGCGTGCTGCAGGAACGGGAAGTGGAACGTTTGGGGGGGCGCAAAGTGATACCCCTGGACGTGCGCGTGCTGGCCACCTCCAACCGCATCATGCGCGAAGAAGTGGCGGCGGGGCGGTTCCGGGAAGATCTTTACTATCGCCTGCACGTGTTTCCCCTGCATCTGCTGCCCTTGCGCGAGCGTCCCGGCGACATCTTGCCGCTGGCCCGGCATTTTCTTGCCTGTCACAGCGCTGGCGGGCCGGTGCCGGAACTGGCCGCCGACGCCCGCGCGCGTTTGCTCACCCATTCCTGGCCCGGCAACGTGCGCGAACTGGACAATATGATTCAGCGGGCTTTGATATTGAAACAAGGTCATGAACTTCACGCCGCCCAGCTTTGCCTGGAAGAGCCGCCACCCGTCACCACGGCGGTGCCCCCGCCTGGCGGGCCGCCGCCCGAACTGAACGACCAGCTCAAGGCCCGGGAAGAACATTTGATCATCGACGCCCTGCGGGCCGCCAACGGCAGCCGCAAGTCCGCGGCGGAAAAACTTGGCATCAGCCAGCGCACTTTGCGCTACAAGCTGGCGCGCTTGCGCGCAGCGGGCGTGGAGATCCCACGCCGGGCCGCGGTGTGACCGCGTGAGGGCGCCCCCCAATCAACCCGCCCGGCCCCGCGGGCGGAATCTTTAAACAGAAATCCTGGAGCGGAACATGAGTGACGTCAACATCGATCAAGTCCTGTCACAGCTGCGGGCCATGTCCCGGGCCGCGCAGGGCGCGCCAGTGGTGGCGGACAGCGAGAAGACCGCGCCCGGCGATTTTGCGGCCTTGTTCAAAGCGGCCCTGGACGGCGTGAACGCCCGCCAGAAGGAAGCGGGGGAACTGGCGGCGGCCTTTGAAAAAGGCGACGACAATGTCGATCTCACCGAAGTGATGATTGCCCTGCAAAAATCCCGGGTGTCTTTTCAGGCCATGATGGAAGTGCGCAACAAGCTGGTATCGGCCTACAAAGATGTGATGAGCATGACCATCTGAACCCGCTGCCTTGAGCAAACCTTTGGTGCAGTACCGCTATGGCGCAAGACACCCAAACCAACAAATATCTCGCAGCCGTGCAGGGCTTCGGGCGCCTGAGCATGGTGCGGCAGGTGGGGCTGTTGATCGGCTTTGCCGCCAGCGTGGCCATCGGCGTGTCCCTGGCGCTGTGGTCCCAGGAGCCGGGCTACCGCCTGCTCTACAGCGGCCTGAACGATCAGGATGTCCTGGCCGTCACCCAGGCCCTGGAGCAGGCCGGCATCCCCTATCAACTGTCCACCGATTCGGGCACGGTGCAGGTGCCGGGTGAGTCGGTGCACCAGGCGCGCCTGAAACTGGCGGCCCAGGGTCTGCCCAAGGGCGCCGGTGTGGGTTTCGAGCTGCTGGACAAGGAGCAGGGCTTCGGCGTCAGCCAGTTCATGGAAAACGCGCGCTACCAGCGCGCCCTGGAGGGGGAACTGGCCCGCAGCATCACCAGTTTCAACAGCGTGCAAAGCGCCCGGGTCCACCTGGCCATCCCCAAGCGCACGGCGTTTTTGCGGGACCGTCACAAAAAAGACCCGTCGGCTTCGGTCATGGTGAACCTCTATCCAGGCCGGCGGCTGGATGAAGGGCAGGTGGCCGCCATCGTGCACCTGGTGGCGGCGAGCATTCCGGAACTGTCCACCGGTGGCGTCACCGTGGTGGATCAGAGCGGCAAGCTGCTGACGGCGCCGGAATCCTCCGCGGAAATGAAATTGTCATCCACCCAGTTCGATTACCGCAAACGCCTGGAAGAGTATTACATCAAACGCATCGAGGCGATTCTCTCCCCCATCGTGGGCGTGGACGGGGTGCGCGCCCAGGTCAACGCCGAGGTGGATTTCAGCATCATCGAGCAGACCCGGGAGAGCTTCAATCCCGATCTGCCCGCCATACGCAGCGAGCAGACCTTTGAAGAGAGCAGCGTGGGGTCGCCCCCGCCGGTGGGTATCCCCGGAGCCTTGAGCAATCAGCCGCCCGTGGCCGGCGACGGGGAGGCGGCGCCCGGTCAGGCCTCCGGGGAGCAGACCAAAAACAGCTCCCGGCGCGTGACCCGCAACTATGAACTGGACAAAACCATCAGCCACACCCGCCTGCCCACGGGTCAGGTGCGGCGCCTGTCGGTGGCCGTGGTTGTTGACAACCGCAAACGGGTGGATGAGGAGGGCGCGGTGGTCAGCGAGCCCCGCAGCGCCGAGGAACTGGCGCGCATCCAGGCCCTGGTCAAACAAGCCGTGGGTTTCAGCGCCGCCCGGGGCGACAGTCTCAACGTGATCAACACCGCCTTCGCGCCGCCCGCCGGTGTGGAAGAGATACCCCAGCCGTCGTTGTGGGATGATCCCCTGCTCTGGGATGCGCTCAAGCAACTCATGGCCGGCATCGGTGTTCTGGCCCTGTTGTTCGGGGTTTTGAAACCCGTGCTTAAAAACCTCTCCCAGCCGCCACCTGAAGCGGCGCAGCCCCCGCTGTTGACCGCCGGGGGCGAGGGCGCCGCGGCCGGAGAAGTCCTGGCGGAAGATCAGGTGAGCCTGGGGGGGGCGCCGGGTGCAGGGGGACAGTTGCCGTCTCCCAGCCAATACGAAGAACGCCTGGAAACAGTGAAGACCCTGGCGGCGGAAGACCCTAAGCGCGTCGCCCAGGTGGTGAAGAACTGGGTGTCCGACGATGGCTGACGCCACGCTGCCCGCCAGCGGCATCGATCGCGCCGCCATTTTGCTGCTGGCCCTGGGGGAGAAAGATGCCGCCGAGGTGCTCAAGCACATGAACCCCAAGGAAGTGCAGAAAATCGGCATCGCCATGGCATCGTTGAAAAACGTCTCCACCGACCAGGTGGTTGCGGTGGTGGACACCTTCGTGGAAACCGTGGAGCGGCAGACCGCCCTGGGTGTGGGTTCGGAAGACTATATCCGCAACGTGCTGGTCTCGGCCCTGGGCGAAGACAAGGCCGGCGGCGTCATGGACCGGATTCTCACCGGCACCCCCACCAAGGGACTGGAGGCCCTGAAGTGGATGGATCCCCGCGCCGTGGCCGAAGTCATCCGTCTGGAACACCCGCAGATCATCGCCATCGTCCTGTCCTACCTCGAGAGCGACCAGTCAGCGGAAATACTGGGCCTGTTGCCGGAGAACATGCGTGCCGACATCATGATGCGCATCGCCAGTCTGGAAGGCATCCAGCCCAACGCCCTGCGCGAGCTGGATGAGATTCTTGAACGCCAGTTCTCCGGCAACAAGAACGTCAAGTCTTCCACCGTGGGCGGCACCCGCACCGCCGCCAATATTCTCAACTTTATTGAGGCCTCCAAGGGCACCTCGATCATGGATGCCATCAAAGAGTCCGACGCCGACCTGGGTCAGCAGATCGAAGACCTCATGTTCGTGTTCGACAATCTGGCCGACGTGGACGACCGGGGTATTCAGGCCCTGCTGCGGGAGGTGTCCACCGAATCGCTGATCGTCGCCCTCAAAGGCTCCGATGACAGAGTGAAAAACAAGATTTTCAACAATATGTCCAAGCGCGCGGCGGAAATGATGCGCGACGACCTGGAAGCCAAAGGACCGGTGAAACTGAGCGAAGTGGAAGCCGCACAAAAAGAAATCCTCGCCATCGCGCGGCGCATGGCGGAATCCGGCGAAATCAACCTGGGCGGCCAGGGTGCAGAAGAATACCTCTAAAGTCATTGTGGCCGAACAGGCAGCCGGGGTCCGGCCCTGGTCCCTGCCCGACGTGGGCGAGGATGAGCGCCACAAGCATCACCGCCCCTTGTCGGCGGAGGAACTGGAGCGCATTCAAAAGCAGGCCTACGAAGAGGCTTACAAAGAAGGCTACCAGGCGGGCTCACAGCGGGGCCGGCAGGAGGGCTGGCAGGCCGGCCACAAGCAGCTCACCGAGGCGGTAGGGCGTTTGCAGGCCATCGCCGAGGTGCTGCAAGAGCCCCTGGCCGCCCTGGATGAACAAGTGGAAGAAGAGCTGTTGGCCCTGACCTTGACCGTGGCGCGGCATTTGATCCGGCGCGAACTCAGCACCGATCCCGGCCAGGTGGTGGCGGTGATCCGCGAGGCGCTGGCAGCCCTGCCCGCCAGCGCCCGGGACGTGTGCCTGCACCTGCATCCCGCCGATGCCGCCTTGGTGCGCGACACCCTGGCCGAAGCCCAAGGCAGCAGCGCCTGGCGCATCGCCGAGGATCCCGCCCTGCAGCGGGGCGGCTGCCGGGTGACCACGCCGGATTCGCGCATCGACGCCAGCGTGGAAAAACGCCTCGCCGCTGTCGCCGCGCAATTGCTCGGTGGCGAGCGGGAGGACGACCATGAACCCTGAAGCCCGGGCCCGGCGCCAGCTCTGGCAGGCCCGCCTCAGGGCCCGGCGCGGGCGGCTGCGCCGGCCGCCGCCCCTGGTGGTGGAAGGGCGTCTCAGCCGCATGGTGGGCCTGACCCTGGAGGCGGTGGGCTGCGAGGCCCCCATTGGCGCCCGCTGCCGGGTGTCTGCCGGCCAGGGTGAGATTGAAGCCGAAGTGGTGGGTTTTGCCGACGGCCGGGTGTATCTCATGCCCACCGGGCCGGTGCACGGCCTGCTGCCCAGCGCCCGGGTCATTCCCGCCGGCACCTTGCACCAGGCCGCCGTGGGTGAGGGGCTGCTGGGGCGGGTGCTGGACGGTGCCGGCAAGCCCCTGGACGGTCGCGGTCCCCTGGACACTCCCGCCCGCCTGCCCCTCACCGGCCGGCCCATCAACCCCCTGGCCCGGGACGTGATCCGCGAGCCGCTGGACGTGGGGATCCGCGCCATCAACGCCCTGCTCACCGTGGGCCGGGGCCAGCGGGTGGGTTTGTTCGCCGGCAGCGGCGTGGGCAAAAGCGTGCTGTTGGGGATGATGACCCGCCACACCCGCGCCCAGGTCATCGTGGTGGGCCTGATCGGCGAGCGGGGCCGGGAAGTCAAGGAATTCATCGAAAAAATCCTGGGGCAGCAAGGCCTGGCCCGCGCCGTGGTGGTGGTCACCCCCGCTGACAGTCCGCCTCTGCAGCGCCTGCACGGGGCCTGGCTGGCCACCACCATCGCCGAATATTTCCGCGACCAGGGCCGGGACGTTTTGCTGCTCATGGACTCTCTCACCCGTTTCGCCCAGGCCCAGCGCGAAATTGCCCTGGCCATCGGTGAACCGCCGGCTACCCGGGGCTATCCGCCCTCGGTGTTCGCGCGCCTGCCGCAACTGGTGGAGCGGGCCGGCAAGGGGCCGCCGGGGGGGGGGTCCATCACCGCGTTTTACACCGTGCTCACCGAGGGCGACGACCAGCAGGACCCGGTGGCAGATGCCGCCCGCGCCATTTTGGACGGCCATATCGTGCTGTCCCGCTGGTTTGCCGAAGCGGGGCATTACCCCGCCATCGACATCGAGGCCTCGGTGAGCCGCTGCATGAGCGATGTGGCCGCCGCCGATCACCTGGAGGCGGTGCGCCGCTTTCGCGCCCTCAACGCCGCCTACCAGCAGAACCGCGATCTCATCAACATCGGTGCCTACGTTCCCGGGGGTGACCCGCGCCTGGACGAGGCGGTATCGCGTTATCCTGCCATGAGCGCCTTCCTCCAACAGGGCATGGACGAGCCGGTGTCTCTGGCGGACAGCATCACCGCCCTGGAGCAGTTGATGGCAACGGAGCAGACATCATGAAACGCCCGGATAAACTGGCGCCGGTGGTGCGCCTGGCGCGGGAAAAGGAAAAAACCGCCGCCCTGGAGCTGGCCCTGGCCCAGCGGGACGTGGCGCGGGAGCGCCAGCGGGGTCAGGAACTGAGCGCCTATCTGGGGAACTACCAGCGCGATTTGGACCGCGGTCTGAAAAACGGCATCCGCGCGGCGGACATGCTGACCCGGCGGGCCTTTCTCGAACGCCTGCGCCGTGCCCTGGCCGGGCAACAGGAACGCATCAGGGCCTCGGACCAGCGCTGCGAAGAGCGGCGCCAGGCCTGGCTGCGCTGTCGGCGGGACGCGGAAGCAGCGGAAAAATTGTGGCGCCGGCGGCAACAGGATGAGCGCCGGGCGGAAGAGCGGCGGGAGCAGAACCGGCTGGATGACTATGCCGGGCAGCGTGGCGGCATGATGCGCTGAAGATAAGATCCCGCCGCCCGCTCCCTTCTGGTGGCACGCGAATTGCCTCTTCACGGCCAGCCCTAATTCGCTGGATGTAACGCCCATGGACATGTTGCCCCTCAAAGCAGTTTCGGTTTCTCCCCAGGCCTCGGCCGGTGGTGCCTCTTCCGGCGCAGGCCTGTTGGGCGCCGCCCCGGACGCGCCGGGGCCCGGCTTCCAGGCGGCGCTGGGCGAGGCCCTGGAAGACGGCGATGCCGGCGGTGCCCTGGATAGTGCCCTGGCCGCTTCCATGTGGCGAATCCTGGGCATCGTCCCGCCGGCCGTCTCATCCACTGGCCCCGGCCTGGTGAGCGGCCAGCCTTTGCCGTCCGCGCTGCCGGCGGGGCAGCCCCTTGCCGCTTTGAACACGGGCCAGGCCGCTGACGGCCGGGTGCGGCAGCCTGTTCCGGAAGGGGCATTGCCCGCCGCCCAGGCGGCATTGCTGGCGCCGGCCGCGGCCCCCGTCCCGGACGCCCGTGCCGGAATGACCCAGACACCCGCGGGCAGCGTGAGTGCCCCAGGCCCCGCCGCCGCCCAGCCCGCCACCGGGGCGCTGGATGCGGAAATCCTCACACAACTGCTTAGTCCCGCTACCCCGCCGGCGCCTCCGGGTGGCGAAGCGCGGGCCGCCCTGGCGGCCTTGCTGGCCCGGGCGGAGCCTTTGCGCCAGACCACGGCCGATTCCCGCCCTTCGTCTTCCGCGGCGCCGCTGGAGGCCTTGGGCGCCGCCGCCAATGCGCCGCTTCAGGGGGGCGGGCGGACCAGCCCCGTCCAGCTTGCCATTCCCGTGCCGGTCAGCCAGCCGGGCTGGGAAGACGAGGTGGGGGGACGGGTGCTGTGGATGGTCCGCCACAATGTGCAGGCGGCGGATATCCGCATGAACCCGCCCCACCTGGGGCCCATCGAAGTGCGGCTGTCCCTCAGCAATGACCAGGTCAGCGTGGCCTTTCACGCCCATCACGCGCTAGTGCGTGATGCTCTGGACAACGCCCTGCCGCGTTTGCGGGACATGCTGGCGGAAAACGGCTTCAATCTTGCCGACGCCGATGTGAACCAGCACAACCTGGCCCGCCATCAGCCGGACAGTGGCGGACGCGGCAATCACCCTGACAGCGCTGATTTCGACGCCCCCGCCGCCGGTGAAGACGACGGCGCGGTCGCCGTGAGCACCCTTGCCACGGCCTTGCCCGGGCCGGCCGCCGGGCTGGGCCTGGTGGACGATTACGCCTGAGCGCCAGGGCGGCCATCCCCGCCCCCCTCCCGCAGACCCGGCCTTCCGCTGCGCCGGCATGACGCGCAGCAGTGCTATGATAGGCGCCCGCGCGCGCCGTGCCTTGGCTTCACCTGTTCAATGACTTATTGTCTTGAACATGACGGTGCAGCCCTGCACCGCACACAGCTTGTTGCCAAATGGGGTTTGGCAACAAGCTGTCAACAGTGAGTCCATTCAATGAAGAAGATAGAGAACACGCTGGAGAAGCTCATTTTCATGAGCCGCTGGCTGTTGGCGCCGTTTTATCTGGGGCTGGTGCTGGCCATGGCCTTGTTGATGGTGAAGTTCGTCAAGGAGTTCATCCATCTGGTCCCCGTCATGTTCAGCGGCAGCGGGCCTGATGTCATCGTCGGCGTGTTGTCCCTGGTGGACGTGGCCCTGGTGGCCAATCTCCTGTTGATCATTGTCTTGGCGGGATACGAGAATTTTGTCTCCCGCATCAACACGGAAAATCATGAAGACTGGCCGGCGTGGATGGGGCATGTGGGTTTTGCCGAGCTGAAAATAAAGCTCATCGGTTCCATCGTCGCCATTTCCGGCATCGAGCTGCTCAAGGCCTTCGTCAACGCCGACCAGATGGAAGACAAAGTGCTGGCCTGGAAAGTAGGCATCCACCTGACTTTCGTGGTCTCCGGCGTCTTGTTTGCCCTGATGGACTGGCTCAGCAGCCTCAAGCTGAAACACAAGGCGCACGACGAGAACAGCCACTGAGCTTTTTCCTCCCTGTCTCCTCACCCCGCCCCTTCCCCGGGGGTAGAGGCGCATCGTGAGACTTGCTCTATATCAGAACGCCGCAGGTCGTATCCCGAGTACTTCAGCCGCTCTCCGCCCTCGGTGTTTACCACCCGCACCGTTTCCCCCCTGCCCCGGCCCAGGCCGTGAACCACCGCTTCGGTATCGTTGTCCGGTCTGAGAATCAGCGCCGCCGCCGTGCCTCCGCTCTCGCCGCTTTGCATGAAGTGGAAATCCAGAAACAAAAACCGTCCTGTTTCCGCAGGCGGAAATGGTCGAGCACGGTGCCGCCGGGGGGCGGATGCCGGTTTTGCTTTCCAGGGCCAGGGCCAGGGCCTTTGCCGCGAGGGTCTGCACAGTGGCCGCGGCGCCGGCCGATGAAGATGACGCGCCGGCCCCGTCCCGGCGAATACCAGTGTATAGGTGCCACTCCTTACGCCAGCAGGGCACGTTGGCTCATGGCAGCGCGTCCTCCAAGTGGTCCACGAAGGTCTTGATTTCATCCCGCACCCGGCGGTAGGGGGCCAGGGCCTCTTCTTCGCCGGCCGCGCCCTGGGCCAGGCGGGGCGGATCGTCAAAGCCCACGTGGACGACCCTGGCCCCGCCGGGAAACACCGGGCAGCTTTCGTGGGCGTGGCCGCAGACGGTGAACACCACATCAAAGTCCACTCCCTGCAAAGCATCCAGGGTTTTGGAGCGCTGTCTGGAAATGTCCACTCCCGCTTCCGCCATCACCCGCACCGCGCGCGGATCAAGGCCGTGGGCCTCGATGCCGGCGGAATAAAACCGGTAGCGCCTGCCGCACACATGTCCGGCCCAGCCTTCCGCCATCTGGCTGCGGCAGGCGTTGCCGGTGCAGAGGAAAAGGATGTTCAGTGTTTTGGGGTTCATCTGTGGAACCTGCCTGGCGCAGAGGGACTGCAGAAAACAGCGGCATTATAGCGGACCGCCATGGGCCGAATACGGTGGTTTGTTGACAGGAGCTGGCCGACCGGCGCACGTTGCGACGGGGGCGCTGCTCCTAGCTGAGCCAGTCCGCCAGCTCCAGCGGCCAGCGGACGATGCCGCTGACCAGCAGCGCCGCCCCCACCGAGAGCATGACCGAGAAGAGCGCCTCCTTGCGGCCGATGGTGCGCAGCATGGTGGCGAAGGTGGAGATGCAGGGGACGTAGAAGGTGAGGAAGACGAGAAAGGTCATGATCTGCACCCAGTTCATCTGGCTGCCGACATCGAAGGTGCCCAGGGCCTGATAGATCATCAGCAATGAGAGCTCCTTGCGCAGAATCCCGAACAGAATCGGCACTCCCAGCACCACCGGCAGCCCCAGCCACCAGACGGTAACGGGTGTCAGCAGGGTGTTGAGCACCTGGTCGGCACCGATGTGGCTGAGCAGCGCCATGACCACGCTGCCGCCCACCAGCAGGGGCGTGACGATGGTCAGGATGTCGCGGGTCTTGGTCCAGGTGTTGGCGAGTGCCTCGCGCCAGCGCGGCAGGGCGTAGGGGGGAATCTCCTGCACCTGGCCCGGACCGCTTTCAGGATAGCGGCGGCGGCTGAGTAACTGGCCCATGACGGCGATGACGATCGCGCTCAGGGCGAAAATGGCGAAGACCCCCAGGCCACCGAGATATTTGCCCGCCAGCGCCAGCACCACCGCCGAGCGCGCCGAGCAGGGGACGAAGGTGATCAGCAGCGAGGCGATCACCCGCTCGCGTCCCTCGGTGGCCCGCGCCGTGGCGGTAATGGCCGGCACATTGCAGCCCAGCCCCAGCAGGAAGGGCACCGCCACGCCGCCGTGCAGACCGAGGCGGTGAAAGCCGCGATCCACCACGAAGGCGATGCGGTGCATGATGCCGCTCTGCTCCAGCACCTCCAGCAGCAGCACCAGCGGCAGCATGTAGGGGACGACGATGCCGACCAGCCCCACCAGGCCGTCGGCTATCGCCCGGCCGATCACCCCGAGGGTGGTGGTGGGTTGCCAATCCTCGATCAGGGCGGCCAGCTTGACGGTGCTCATGGCATCGAGCCAGCCACTCACCTCGAAGACGATGAACAGCACCAGGGCGAAGACCGCCATGGAGCCGATCAGCCCCCAGCGCGGATGGAGAAAGAGTTGATCGAGCCAGTCGCGCCAGCCCCGTTTTTCAGCCCCGCCTTCCTGTCGCACCACCGCCTCAAACAGGGTCGCCGCCTGGTGGTGATGGTCGGCGTGGATCTCTTCATCCAGGGAGCGAGGCAGTTGTCGTTGGGCCTGATCCCTCAGTTCCATCAGGATGGGCAGTTTTTCGCCAAAGTGCTGCGCCAGCTCGCCGATCACATACTCGTCGCCAACGGCGACCTGGTGGAGCAGAAAGGGGTGGGGGATGCGAAAGGCTGTCTGGATATCGGCATCGGTGAGGGCCTGGCTCAGCGGTGCCAGAGCCTGGCT
>DRLM01000020.1 GCA_011375345.1 Gammaproteobacteria bacterium | reverse complement strand
GAGGGCTTCAACACCAAAGCAAAACTGACCACCAGAAAAGCGTACGGTTTTCGGACCTATCATGCGGCTGAAATTGCTTTGTATCATGCGCTTGGTGCGTTACCCGTTCCGAAAACTACCCACGAATTTTTCTGATGAGGCATAAAAGGGTGGCCCAACATCGGCTTTGGGCAGAAGCTCCACCCCCCACCCTGATCCTCCCCCTGGAAGGGGGGGAGGGGGCAAGAGGGGACGCGTCGTTGTCAACCACTGCCTGCACGCCACAAACACGGCTGGCAAGGGCGCGGCAGGGCCGCCGGGCAGCGCCAGTATTCGCCTGGCAATGGCTGAGCCGGCTTTGACCGGCGATTGTTGGTTGATGATGGAAACCGCCAGGGCATGGAAATGCGGTTTGCGCCGGAGCTGGTGGTCGGACTCGAAGTCACGATCGCTGGCTGTGATGAGCCGGGCCGGGACCGGATCGGCCATTTGTCAAATGGCGGCGGGCGCGCGCCGCGGTGGCAGTGTCGATCATGTTTTCCAATGAGGCGGGTAGGCGCGCTCGAACGCGGGCAGGGCAGCCATGCGTGCCAGATAAGCGCCGAGGGCAGGATAAGTTTGATCGAAGCTGTCGAAACCCAGATCCAGACCTTGGGCCTTGTCGGAACGTGCGGTGCGCAGCAGGGCGCCGAGGGCGGTGCACAACATGATGTCGGCGGCGCTGACGGTGCTTCCGGCGGCATAGTCCGATCGGCTCAAACGCTGTTCGAAATGGGGCAGTTCATTTTGCACGCGCATGGCGCGCTTTTTCACCCGCTCCAAGTCCGCGCCGATCACGAACAGGCGGAAGAACATGGCCACGACATTGTCATCAAGGTAGCTGCTCACTTCCGACACACCCTGCCAGATGCGGCCGGTTTGCGCCGGTGTGACGCCGAACAAAGGCGGCTCGGGATAGCGGCGCTCCAGATAGGCCATGATGGCCAGGGATTCGCACACTGCTGTATCACCGTCTTGCAAAACGGGCAGCTTGCCCCGCGGGTTCAGTGCCAGCATCGCCGGTGTTTTGTGCTCGCCCCGGAAGAACTGTAGCAAGTGGGATTGATAGGCGATGCTTTTCAATTCCAACATCAGAATAACGCGCCAGGAATAAAGGCTGCCGCTGCCCCAATAGATGTCCAGACTCACCTTTGTGTGCTCCCTGTGGTAGTGAAAACAGGGGAAAGCGGGTTCCCCTCCCGGGAGGATTATACGCATTGCGCCGTTCCGCTTCCCCGGCGGGTTCCAGGCGCCTGGGCACAAATGCTGACCGAAGCCGTATTGTTGATCCGGCAATTTAACGTGTCGCCTTACTGTCGCGGCCCCGGGGAGGTGCCGCCTTGGCACCCGCGAACTTCCCGCCATGTCGCCAAACGGCGGGCGGATTTGGCGGCTGACCATCAAACAGCTCAGGACGAGCTGTTTGATTTCCGGGTTGATATTGGACCGCATGGTTGGCCATGCAAGCCAGTTCAGACATGTGGTCTGGGAGACTGGCGGGCTGACCGCCCAGAGAGTCACTGAATGAGGCTTTGTTGTTGTTTTGTCTTGGTATCATGAGCGTGGTGCCTTGCCGGCCTTTCCCGGTATCCGGCATTTCGGCGCCACAGTGGCGGACAAGCCGCGCGGCGGAGTGCCGCCTGCGTTTCGCAAGCGGCGATGCGGTGTGTTTGCAGTGTGCGGCAACAGGAGCCGATAGTGTATTGGGTGCCGTTGAGATTCGGTTTGGCTGGGTTGTTTCGGATTTTCCCGCGCCGGGCAGTATCGGGCTGCGCCTGCGAGGGGAAGGCTGTAACTGGGGGTTTCCGTCATGGTTGCTGAAGGAGAGCTAGGTCAATGAGTTTTTGGCAGCACGCCGGCCGCGCGTGGCCGGCGGTGGTGGCTTTACTGCTCGCCGGCCTGGCGCCGGCCTGGGGCGCCGTTTACAAGTGTGAGTCTGCCGCCGGTAAGGTCGTTTATCAGGACCAGCCCTGTGCCGGGGCGCGGGTGTTGCCGGATGCCGCGGCGCACGGCGATGGCCGGCAGTTGCTGTGGAAAACCACCGCGGGCGCTGGCGTGGTGTACCTCATGGGTTCCATCCACTTTGGCACCCACGACATGTATCCCCTGCCCAGTGTTGTCACTGACGCCTTTCAGGTGGCCGATGCCCTGGTGGTGGAGGCCGATGTGGAAAATGTTGATCCTGCGGCCATGATGCGGGTGGTCAGCGAAAAAGCCATGTACAGCGGCAATCAAACCCTGGCGCGGCAGTTGTCGCCTGCTACGCGCCGTTTGCTGCGGCGGGTGTCTGAGCAGCTGGGCGTGCCGCCGGAGCTGTTGAACCGGCAAAAACCCTGGTTCGCCGCCATGACGCTGACGGCCCTCAGCCTCAACCGGAACGGCTACAACGAACGGTGGGGCGTAGACCGCTATTTTTTGAAGCTGGCGGGGGGGCGGGGCAAACCCGTGTTGGAGCTGGAGTCCATCGGCGGGCAATTGGGTTTGTTTGATCAATTGAGCGCGGCGGAGCAGGAATCCATGTTGAAAATGACATTGGAGGACATCGAGCAGGGCACGCCTCGTCTGGCGCAAACCATCGCTGCCTGGCGCGCGGCGGATGCGGTCGCCCTCGACAAATTGCTCAATGAAGATTTTCGCAAAGAAGGCAGCCGTCATTTGTACGATCTGCTCATCACCCGGCGTAATGAGCGCATGACCGCTGCCATACAAGGCCTGCTGAAAAAAGGCGGCACCTATTTTGTGGTGGTGGGGGCGGCCCATCTGGTGGGGGAGGAAGGTATTGTCGCCCGTTTGCGCGAACAGGCCTACGATGTGGAACGGCTGTAACAGTACCCTGTGCTAAACTGAACGGCATGGAGTATGCCCGGGGCCCGCGGCTTTTTCGGGGCCTCCTTGCGTGGAATCTTGCTTATGACGTTATTGCCACCTTCCGACGAACCGGTGTCTGTGCCCGAGTGGGACGTGGCCCTGGAAGCCCTGATCAGCGAGGAATACCGGCGCCAGGGCCGCCCCCTGACCACCGAGGATATCCAGCGCCTGGCGGGGGAGCACACCATCCGTTTCGACGACATCATCGACACCCTGCGGTCCTTGGTGCGCCGCGGCCACTGGTGTTATGCCGATCCCCGGCGCGGTCCCCGATCCTTGAGTGGCGAGGAACTGGACCTGCTCGACATCGCGGAACGCCGCATCCAGGCCCGGGATTTGCGCGATTTTTCAGGGGGATGGCAGCCGGCGTGATGCCGGTGGGCGGCGGCGCCATCAGGCGGCAGCGCGCTGAATATCGCCCGGCCGGCTCCGCGTCGCCCCGGGGAACCGCATCTTATTTCCCTGCTGCTTGAGTTATACGGCCCCTGCACCGTGATCAACGAAGGCATTGCGCCGGCTGGGGTGGTCTGTTCCCACCCCGGCTTTCCCTGGCTATCAACCCGGCAATCAGACAGCTCGTCCTGAGCTGTCTGATTGCCGGGTCAATAACACTTGGCCACCGCGCAGGGGCGGGATTGTGGTGGCGTCATCCCTTTGAAGGGCGTGGTGTCCGGTGGTGCGGCTCACCTGTCCGCCGGGGCGGGGCGGTGTGCTGTCGGCCAACTGTTGACTATGGTGCAGAACAACTCCGCAGTGCACCCGGCATCGTAAACCGCCGAATGCGCCTCGTTGTTGTCCCAGGCCAGGCCGGCTGCCTCCACGGCCCGGGCCAGCACGGTCTGGCCGTAGGCGACGCCTGCCAGGGTCACTGTATCGAAGGTGCTGAAGGGGTGGAAGGGGTTGCGCCTGATGCCGCAGCGTTTCGCTGCCGCATTGATGAAAGCCAGATCAAACGCCGCATTGTGTCCCACCAGAATCGCCCGTTTGCAAGCCGCGTCCCGCACTTCCCGCCGTACTTCCTGAAACAGACTCTCCAGCGTTTCTTTTTCCGGCGAGGCCTCACGAAAAGGATGGTAGGGGTCGATACCCGTATACGAAAGGGATGCCGGGTTGAGCCGGCCGCCGGGAAAGGGTGTCACGTGCCAGGCGCGGGTGTTGGCGCGGTGCAGGCGCCCGTTTTCATCCAGGCGCAGAAATACCGCTGCGATTTCCAGCAGCGCATCGCGTTTGGGGTCGAAGCCGCCCGTCTCCACGTCCACCACCACCGGCAGAAACGCGCGAAAGCGCTGGGCGAGCGCGGGGATCGAAGCGTTCATGAGCGTGACAGCATACGGGTATGCGTCACCCGCTGCAAACCGGATCGCCGGCGTCACGGAGCCGAAAATCATGACAGATGCAAAATTCAAAACCTGGGCCTTGATCATTGCCTGGCTGTTTGCCGCGCCGGTCAGCGCGGCCACGGGTTCCTCTTTGTCGTCGGACTTGAACGCAGTGTCCTTGCCGGCAGAACAGGGCGCTTTGTTGTGGAAGGTACAGCGCAGCGGTCTGGCGCCCAGTTATGTTTATGCCAGCGTGCAGGCAGAGGATCCGGCGGTCACCCATCTGGCACCGGCGGTCATTCGGGCGTTCACCCGGGCACGATCCTATTCCATGGCTTTGGTGCCTGATCATGGCGTGGCCGCCCGTATGGGCCGCGCCATGTTTCTGCGCGACGGGCACAATCTTCGCGAACTCCTGGGCGAACACTGGTTTGACAAAACCGCGAAGGCGATGGCACCGTTTTCGGTGTCGGCCGATACGCTGAGCCGCTTGCAACCCTGGGTGGTGTTCACGGCGCTGACCATGCCGAGCACGGACAAGAGTGTGTTTGTGGATGTGTTCCTGTACGCGGCGGCGTTGCAGGAAGGCAAGGCGGTGCACAGTCTGGAAACGGCCGATGAGCAGGTGTCGGTGTTTGATGATATCTCTGTCGAAGATCAAGTGGCTTTGCTCAAAGCCGTGGTGGCTCACAATGAGGACGTGAACCGCTTCAACTCCCATCTGGTGCGCTCCTACACCGCCGGCGACTACCAGGCTATTGCGGCGTTGAGCAAGGAATATCTGGATTTCGCCGATGCCCGCCTCAGCCATCTCATTCGCAGCCAGACCATTGGGCAACGCAATGTGCGCATGGTGGAGCGCATGCTGCCGCGCATCGAAGAAGAAGCGGCCTTTATTGTGGTGGATGCCTTGCGTCTGCCAGGGCGGGACGGTGTGCTGCAATTGCTCAAGGAACGGGGCTACCGCGTCTCGCCCGTGCGCTACTAACAGCCTTCCTGCAAGCGCCAGGCGCAGTGTCCGCCGGCGCGCAAGGGTACTACCACTGTGCCGGCAAAGTCGTACTCCGCCGGGACCGGCTGGGGTTGCTTTAGCAGCGTGAGGCGTTGTGTATTGCGCGGCAGGCCATAGAAGTCTGCGCCGAAGTGGCTGGCGAAACCTTCCAGTTTGTCCAGGGCGCCCGCCTGCTCGAATGCCTCTGCATACAGTTCCAGGGCGAAGGGCGCGGTGTAAATCCCGGCACAGCCACAGGCCGTTTCTTTTTTTGAGCGCGCGTGGGGGGCGCTGTCGGTGCCCAGGAAAAACTTCGGATTTCCACTGGTGGCGGCCGCCAGCAACGCGTTGCGGTCCTCTTCCCGTTTCAACACCGGCAGACAATAGTGGTGGGGATGGATGCCGCCCGCCAGCAGCGCGTTGCGGTTCAACAATAAGTGATGGGCAGTGATGGTGGCTGCCACCGTTTCCGGTGCCGCCAACACAAAATCCGCCGCGGCGCGGGTGGTGATGTGTTCGAAGACGATTTTCAGCCCGGGGAACCGGTCCACTACGTCCCGCAGGCGTTGTTCAATGAACAAACACTCCCGGTCGAAAATGTCGCTGTCGGTGTCGGTGACCTCACCGTGAACCAGCAACGGCATGCCGGCCTCCGCCATGGCCTCCAGCGTGGCGTAACAGTGTTTCAAATCGGTCACGCCCGCTTCGGAATGGGTGGTGGCGCCTGCGGGATAAAGCTTGATGCCGTGCACCAGGCCGCTTTGCCGGGCCCGGGCGATTTCCACCGGCGGCGTGCGCTCGGTGAGGTACAGTGTCATCAGGGGTTCGAAGTTCGCGCCGTCCGGCAGCGCCGCCAGGATGCGTGCACGGTAGGCCAGGGCTTGTTCGGTCGTCACCACCGGTGGTTGCAGGTTGGGCATTACTATGGCGCGGGTGAACTGGCGCGCGGCGTGGGGTACCGTGGTGGCCAGGGCGGCGCCGTCGCGCAAATGAATGTGCCAATCGTCGGGGCGGGCAAGGGTGAGGGTCTGCATGCTCGTTGTGCTTCACAGTGGGGGCGGGGTGGGTCATTATGCCACCGTTTGCGGCAGGCTTGCGGGGGACTTGGTTTGGGACAAGGTGAGGCGAAGCGGTGTTCGGGTGTTGCCAAAAGCAGCTTCCAGCCGGCTTGGTGGCTGCCGGGCGCTCATTTGCAAACCATCTGGCCCAATTTTTTCCGGCCGCGGGTTCGCCTGGCCACACGGTGTGAACGGCTGGTGCTGCCCGACGGTGATTTCATCGAGCTCCATTGGGCGGGGCGCGGCGCCGGTCCCATCGTCGTCGTGCTCCACGGTTTGGGGGGATCCATCCGTTCCCACTATGCGTCCGGCATGTTGGCCGCCCTGACGGGCCGGGGTTTCCGCGCGGTGCTCATGCATTTGCGTGGCGCCGGCGAGGAACCCAACCGCCTGCCGCGCAGCTATCATTCCGGCGATACCGCTGACTTTCGCCATTGCCTGCAGGTCCTGCGCGAGCGCCAGCCGGGTGTCCCGCTGGCGGCGGTGGGGTATTCGCTGGGTGGCAATGTCTTGCTCAAATACCTGGGCGAAGAGGGGGAAGAGGCCTTGCTCGCCGCCGCTGTGGCCGTTTCGGTGCCCTTCGATCTGGGTGCCACGGTGGATTGCCTGAATCGCGGTCTCGCCCGCATCTATCAGCGGCGCCTGCTGCGCTGCCTCAAATGGAGCACCCGGCGCAAACTGGGCCGCCTGCCCCTGCCCGTGGATGGGCGCGGTCTCGCCGGCATTCGCACGTTGCGGGAATTTGACGAACGACTGACCGCACCGTTGAACGGCTTTCGTGACGCGGAGGATTACTACCGCCGCTCCAGCAGCCGTCATTTCCTCAAGGCCATCGTCGTGCCCACCCTGGTGCTGCACGCCGAGGACGACCCCTTCATGCCCCCCGGCATCGTGCCGTCCGCCAGCGCGCTGGGGCCGGCGGTGCGGCTGGAGTTGTCCCGCCACGGCGGGCATGCCGGTTTCGTCGCCGGTCCGCCGTGGGCGCCGGTGTACTGGGCGGAGGGGCGGGCCCGGGCCTTTCTCACCGCTCACCTGGGGAGGGGCTCAGGTTCTAGCGGGGAGGGTGTCCCCCGGCCCGGCACTAACGCTTGAAAAAAAGCCTTCCTGACCTGTTTGATTGCCGCCCGCGAAATACGGGCGCCATTGTGCGAAATGGCTGGTATTTCGCGGGCTCGCATTGACTTGCGCCAGTGGCGGCACATCCCTGTGCCGCGCTATTAACCCGACAATCCTAATTGCCGGGTTAATAATGCCAAGCCAGCGGCAGTTCGTCCATCGCTGCTGCCTGCTCCCTGAGCGCCAGAATCTGCTCTTCCCAATAGCGCGGGCTGTTGAACCAGGGAAACGCCTGTTTGAACGCCGGGTCTTTCCAGCGCCGGGCCAGCCAGGCGGCGTAGTGCAGCAGGCGCAGGGTGCGCAGGGCTTCAATGAGCGCCAGTTCACGCGGGTTGAAATCAAAAAAATCATTGTAGCCTTCCAGCAGTTCGGACAACTGCATGGTCATGTCCCGGCGTTCGCCGGAGAGCAGCATCCACAAATCCTGTACCGCAGGACCCATGCGGGCGTCGTCCAGGTCCACGAAGTGGGGGCCGGCCCCGGACCACAGGATGTTGCCGCCGTGGCAGTCGCCATGGAGGCGGATCAGGCTCACTGGTCCGGCACGCTCCCAACAGGCACGCACCTGTTTGAGCACGTCTTCCGCCAGGGTGCGGTAGGCGAGGGTGAGTTCGGCCGGGATGAAACCGTTTTCCAGAAGATAGTGGCAGGAGGCGTCGCCGAAGTCTTCGATGGTGAGCGTTGGCCGGTGCTGGAATGGCGCAATGGCACCCACGGCGTGGATGCGGCCGAGGAAACGGCCCAGCCAGAGCAGCTTGCCGGGCTTGTCCAGCTCCGGCCAGCGGCCGCCCTGGCGGGGGTAGAGGGCGAGGCGGTGGTGGTCGAACTCATGCAGGGTGATGCCGGCCTCGTTCCGCAAGGGCGGCACCACGGGAATCTCCCGCGCCGCCAGTTCCAGCGCGAAAGCATGCTCTTCCAGGATGGCCTCATTGGGCCAGCGTCCCGGCCGGTAGAACTTGGCAATGAGCGGTGGGCCGTCTTCGGTGCCCACTTGGTAGACGCGGTTCTCGTAGCTGTTCAAGGCCAGCAGGCGGCCGTCGCAGCGCGCGCCGGTGCTTTCCACCGCGTCCAGGATGCGGTCGGGGGAGAGGCTCTGGTAGCCGGGGGGGATCTCGTGCATGGGGGTTACCACCAGGGGCGCCGGGGGGCACAGGGTACGGGGTGTCTCGCACGGTGAGTTTACCCGAGATGTGCCGGCCGGTGGGGAACAACGTGAGCGGTTCCCCTGGCCATCATCGGTGCCCGCTGCGGTCTTTGCAACCGGCGTGGCGCTGGCTCAGACCACCGCCTCCGCGCCGGAAGCGTGGCAGGGCCCCTGCCCCAGGGATTTGATCACCATCAGCAAAAACAGCACCCCCCCGATCACGGCGATCAGCCCGCCCAGCCCCATCAGGGCCATGCCGGCGATTTCCGGCAGCGAGTCCAGGTGCTGGGCGGCGCCGGCGGTTTTGCGTTGCACCCCGTAGCCGCCGGACCAGGCCAGTCCCACCACATGCAGCAACTGGCCGCCGCCGTAAATGAGGGGCTGCCAGGCGGCGGGTTTGAGCGCCGCTGGCGCGTAGCCCAGGCGCGGCAGCAGATGGTAAGCCAACCCCATGAAGGCCAGGGTGACGGCGACGATGGCGCCGTGATAGTGGGCCGGGATGGTGACATTGACCCCGCTGATGAGGAAGCCGATGAGCCCCCCGGCGCCGAACAGGGTGATGGAACACAACAAGGCGGAAAGCGCCGGTGTAAACGAGAGTTCGCGTCTTGAGCGCAGCGCAGCGAAGACCAGCGCGGCGCCGATTACCAGGGGTGCGGCGCCGCCGCCGTGGCGCATGAGCCGGGTGAAGGCGGTGATGTGTTCCACGGTGGTGACCTCGTAGCGGAGATAGATCCATGGCACCGCCACCACTGGCGCCAGCCCCAGTGCCAGCAGCGCTAGGACGAGGCCGCGCCCCAAGCCGTGCTGCACCCCGGCGGCGCCGGCCAGCACCAGCCACGCCACCAGCATCAACTGGGAATGGGTGAACTGCAGGGCATGGCCGCTGCCCCAGAACAGCAGTTCAAAATAGGCCCGGCCGCCCGGGGTGGACGGCAGGGACAGGTAAGTGGTGGCCAGGGCCGCCAGGGCCACGGCGGCAGTCAGCACGGCGCAAAACAAGCCGAAGCGCAAGACCCCCCCGGCCCGGGTCAAGAGGCCCACGGGGCGCAAGGTGAGCAGGCCGCGCAACACCAGCAGGGTGATGCCTGATCCGAACAGACCCAGGCCGAAGAGAAAAACAGGGTTCTGCAACACTGGCACGTAGTTGTTCATCAGCGGCTGAGCGGCGCCGATAAAAGGGGCCAGGGTGAAAAGCGCGGTGCCCGCGGCGGCGAGCCAGAGGGCCCACCAGCCCAGGCGGATGAAGCAGGCGGTGCCGGTCAGGCTCCACAACATGCCGGCGCAGGCCAGAAACCACACCAGCACCGTGAGGTCCACGTGCACCACAATGGCGGTGTGGAAAAAATCGTTCCAGGGCATGAGAGTCTGAATGCCCGGCGTTCGGGACAGCACGATCAACAGCGTCAGCACGCCGCCCAGGACCAGCGCGGCGATGGCCAGCAGCAGCCAGCCTGTGGCCAGGCGGCGCGATGCGTCCCCGGGTGTCTCCAGTTCATAGTGGTTCACTTTGTTGTGTTGCATGGCCGAGACCTTGAGTGTTGCCTGTTGTCACCGTTGTTGTGCTGTGACGGGAAGTTGATATTCGACTTCGCCATCGTCGTGATAAATCTCAAAAGCGGGCAGGCTCAGGGTGTAGCCGTGGTCGTTGCCCCACTGCTTCATGGCGGCGTAGGCTTTGTACGACCCGATCACGGGGCTGCCCCGGAAACGGGCCCGCGCCACTTCGCGTGGGGGGATGTGCAGGACATGGATATCGCCATGTAATGACACACCGTTGTCGACGAGGAAGCCGATTTTGCTGCGCAACTCGTTTTTCGCTGCCACGGAAGGGTCGTCGAGAAGGAGGGCGCAGGGGGCGAGGGCCGTGATGCGGGCCTGGTGCAGGCGTCCGGCCACCCTGTCGAAGACATCCTGCAAGTCCTCGTAGGGGCCGGTGTGATCCAGATAGGCGATACGGTAGGCGGGGGCCGAATAGTGCTGTACCGTTACCGCGTTGAACAGGCCCAGATAAGCCAGTATCGCCGCGCTGCCCACCACCGACAGCAGCAAGGCGGCGACGGCCAGTACCAGCACTTTGTTGGGTGGATCTTCGCGTTGAGTCTGGGCCATGGGTTTTATCCGGACAGCATACCGTCATCATCGCGCACGGCGTGAACGGCGAACACGGCCGCGGTCAGCAACACCAGGGCGCCGGCCTGGTGGGCGGCGCCCAGGGCCACGGGCACTTCCAGCAACAGAGTGGTAATGCCCAAAGCAAGTTGCAGCGCCACGGCGGTGAGCAGAAGGTTTGCGGCGAGTCGGGCGCGAGCGTTCACACGTTCTTTGTATGCCCGCTTCCACAGCGCGAGGACGACGGCCGCCACCGTGAGCGCCAGCAGCCGGTGATCGAATTGCACGGTTACCGCGTTTTCGAACACATTGCGCCAGGCGGGGGAGAGGGCGAGCAGTTCTTCCGGCAGCCAGCGGTCACCCATCATGGGAAAGGTGTTGTAGATAAAACCTGCTTTGAGGCCGGCGACGAAGGCGCCGGACAGGGCCGTGAAGAATACCGCTCCGGCCGTTGCCAGGGACAGCCGTTTGAGCGCTGGCGAAGCGCCGGGTGATCGGTGCTTTGAGGGTGGAAAAAACAGATTCAGCGCCAGCCACAAAACAGAGGAATAGATGATAAAGGCGAGTCCCAGGTGGGCGGCGAGCCGGTACTGACTGACGTGGGGGTTGTCCACCAGCCCGCTTTGGACCATGTACCAGCCCACGAGTCCCTGCACTGCGCCCAATGCGAAGATCGCCAGGACTTGGCGTTGCAAATGCCCCGCCAGCCGTCCTGTGACAGAAAAGTAGAACAGGGGTATGAAAAAGATCAGGCCGATGCTGCGTCCCAGCAGGCGGTGGGCGTATTCCAGCCAGAAGATGGTTTTGAAGCCTTTGAGATCCATGCCGGCGTTTTTGTATTGGAACTCGGGGAACTGTTGATAGCGGTGGAAAGCCTCTTCCCAGGCGCCTTGGTTCAGGGGCGGCAACACCCCCGTGAGGGGATCCCAGGTGACCATGGACAGGCCGGAGCCCGTGAGGCGTGTCACACCGCCCAGGACCACCATGGCGAAGATGGCGGTGCAGCAGATCAGCAGCCAGACGGCGACGGCCCTGTTGGGCGGGGTGGCTGCGGTGAGGCGGTTGCGGGTCAGTGCGGAGGTCATCAGATTCATTCTTTTTTCTCCGAGCAAGAGCACAAGGGTGCCGGCAGGAAAATTATCCCGGCCAGGATGAAGCAGTGCGTGCTGCGATGAATCATGGTCCCGCCAGGGACCGGTCATCGCTTATATTCGGGCGAAGTCCAGGACCAGGGCGATGCACAACGCCACCAGGTGCAGCAGGGAAAAGAAAAACAACTTCATGTCGCAGTCCCGCCGGGACAGCAAAAAGCGCGCTGCTCTGGCGCTGAACAGCAGACCCAGCACGGTGGCGGTCAGCAGGTACACCGCGCCGGCCATGCCTGTGACATAAGGCAGCAGGGAGACCGCCAGCAGCACGATGCTGTAGATGAAAATGCGTCGTTTCGTCGTCGCCACGCCTTTGGCGACCGGTACCACCGGCACGCCGGCCCGCGCGTAGTCGGCACGATATTTCAAGGCCAGGGTGAGCGCGTGGGGTTGTTGCCATACCGCCATCAGGGCGAACAGAACCAGGGCGTCGGGGGTGATCGCATTGCTGACGGCCGCCACGCCGATCACCGGTGGCAGGGCGCCGGCGATGCCGCCCAGCTGATTGGCCCAGGGGGTGCGGCGTTTGGCCAGCATGGTGTAGATGACCACATAGCCGAATGCGGCGGCGGCGGTCAGTGCGGCTGTCGTTATGTTCACTTTCATCGCCATGGGTGGCAGTGGCAGGAGGATCAGCAAGAGCCCCACGACCAACACCCGGCGCGGCGCCAGATCGCCCCGGGCCAGGGGACGCTCGCGGGTGCGCGTCATGAGGCGGTCGATGTCCCGGTCGTAGACATTGTTGAGCATGCAGGCGCCGGCCGTGATCAAGGCCAGCGGGGACAGGGTCCACAGCAGTACCGGCCACTGCGGCAGGGCACCCTGGCTCCCCACGTAGATCCCTGCGCAGGCGGCCACCAGGGTAAGGCTGATGATGCGGGGTTTGCTCAACACGTAAAGCTGTTTCACTGTTGCCGGCATGTGCGTTGCCAGCGGTTTGTGGAAGATAGACGGATGGACTCTCAGTGCGCGCATGACGTTAGACCCTCGGTTCACGGGCGGAAAAGGCGGACCCTGCGCGGGTCCGCCAGACCTTGCTTGTTATTGTTTTCCGTAGGCGTAGGGACTCCAGCCTGCCGGCAGCTCGGGTGGCTCGCGGAAATTGCCGGGTCCGGGGATGACATCCGTGTGGGTGAATTCCAAAGACTGCGAACCCCAGGGGTTGGCGCCCGCTTTTTTGCCCGCCACCATGCCGTGGATCCACGATGCCAGCATCAGGGCGATGCCCGCGGCGGCGATGTACATGCCCCAGGTTGCCGTGTGTTGCACGCCTTCGAAGTGGGGGAACATCTGGTAGTCGTAGTAGCGCCGCGGCATGCCTTCTATGCCGATCTTGTACAAGGGCATCATGGTGACGTTCATGCCGATGAAGAACAGCCAGGCGGAGAGTTTGGCCAGCGTCTCGTTATACAGGCGGCCGGTGAGCTTGGGGAAGTAGTAGTAAATGCCGGCGAAAATGGACATGGTTCCCGCCAGCGCCATCACGTAATGGAAATGGCTCATGATGGCGTAGCTGTCCGACAGGCCGTAGTCGATGGAGGCCAGGGCGTTGGGGATGCCGGTAAGGCCGCCGATGAGCAGCATGAAGATCACGCCCACCACCCAGTGCATGGGCGCCCGGTACTCGATGCTGCCTTTATATAACGTGCCCACCAGACTCAGCATCATCAGACCGAAAGGAATGGAGATGAGCAGGGTGGTGAAGGACTGCAGCTGCCGCAGCCAGTTGGGCATGCCGCCGACAAAAACATGATGTACCCATACATCGGCGCCGATGGGAATGAAGGCCAGGACGGCCCATATCAGCACCTTGTAGTTGAAGATGCGGTTGCGTGTGAAGGTGGCAACGATCTCGAAACAGATCCCTAAGAAGGGCAACAGAATCACGTACACCGCGGGATGTGAATAGAACCAGAACAGGTTCTGGTAGAGCAGCACATCGCCACCTTTGGAGGGGTCGTAGAAATTGAAGCCCAGATACTTGTCCAGCGACAGCAACAACACCGATGCCGCCAGTACCGGCACGAAGATCAACTGAATAATGTTGGCCGTGAACACGCACCAGGTGAGCACATTCATTTTGAACCAGCCCATGCCCTTGGCGCGCATGAAGGCCACGGTGCAGGCCAGGTTGACGGCGCCGAACACCGAGGACATGCCCATCACCACCACGATCATGGTGTAGAGTGCCGTGTTGCCTGCCATCACCGACTCGGAGTAGGGCGGATAGCCGGTCCACATGCCATTGAAAGGGTCGGGAACAACGTAGTTGCTGAGTGCCAGCAACACCCCGCTCCAGAACAACCACACGCTGAGGGCGTTCACCCGCGGGAAGGCCATGTCCTTGGCCCCGATCATGATGGGTACCGCCCAGTTGGCGAAAAAGCCCAGCAGCGCGGGGATCTGAAAGCCCAGTATCATCACCGCGCCGTGCATGGTCAGCCACAGGTTGTAGACGTTGGGGTCACTGGTCAGGGTCGGTCCCAGGGAGCCGAGTTCCACCCGCATCAGGGCGGCCATCAAACCGGCGACCATGAAGGCGGCCACCGAACCGATGAGATAAAAAATGCCCAGGATCTTGTGGTCGCAACTGAAGATCCATTCCTTGATTGTTTTTGGATAGCCCATTTTTTCACCTCCCCTATAAACTGGCCACGGCACGGACGGCGCTGTGTTCTTGTCTGCCTTGAACGGTGGCGGTGGATGCCTGCGAGGACAGTTGCCTCAACCAGGCATCGAAGTCTTCTTTGCTGACCACTTTCACCTTGCCGTACATGCCTGAATGCATCATGCCGCAGTACTCGCGGCAGGTGACTACCGATTCGCCGATTTCGTCCGGCATAAACCATTCGTAGGTCACCCGGCCCGGCATCACGTCTTCGGTGACGCGGTATTTGTTGAGATAGTGGGAATGAATCACGTCCTTGCTGGTCATGCGCAGCAACACCGGCCGTCCCACCGGCACCACCAGCTCGTTGGCGGACACGGCACCATTGGGGTACTCGTAACTCCAGCTCCACAAGGCGCCGGTGACTTTTATTTCGTAGGCATTGGCGGGCACTTTGCGGTAGTCGTCGTGCAGGTCCCAGGCTTTGACGAACAGATACAGGTCATCGGCCAGAAACAGGGCGGAGGGAATGATCAGCCAGCCCAGCATGGCCTGGGTGCTGAGCCGCGGCTGGGTGCCCACCTCCTCGGCGTGTTTGCGCTTGTAGACGAACATGAAATACAGTGTCACCAGGGTAAACACCACGCCGATGATGGCGAGGTCGAGGAACACGTGGTGCAGCACCTCATCGTAATGGGCATGGGGGGTGATGCCGAAATCGCGGCTCTGCCGCGGCACTTCCGCCGCTGCCATGGCAAGGCCCGGCAGTGAGCCGGCCGCGAGCGCGGCGCTTCCCGCCAATAGCCGCCTTGTTTTTTTGTTCATGACTGCTTTCTCCTCTTCATGATCAGGGTTCCTCCTATGAGTGAAGTCAGTGCCAGGGTGAGCGCGCCGGCGGCGATGAACAGGGGCGTGTTCAGCGTGTACCGGCCGTCCTCGTAGTTGTAGCTGTAGCAGGCGCCCAGCAGAAAGTTGATGACGTTGGACGATGACAGTTCGCGTCCGTAGGCCTTGGTAATGGACAGCTCCAGGTCTTTCGCGCTGACCGAGGCGGCGTACAGAAAGCGCGACACGCGGCCTTCGGGTGACAGGATCAGATAAACGCTGGGATGGATGAAGACGCGGTCACGGGGTTCCCACATGAACTTGTAGCCCACGCTTTGGGCGAAGGGCCGGATGTTGTCCGCGTGTTTGAAACGGGCCAGAGTCCAGCCTGGCGGCAGTACGCCGCGAGGGGCGATGTGCTGTTTGAACGCCGCTGTGGTGCGGGCGTTGTCATGGCGGTCAAAGGAGACTGTGAGCACCCGGTAGTCAGCGCCCAGTTTCCAGGTGCCCACTTGTTGCAGCGTGCGCCGCAGGCTGTCGTTGATGGTGGTGCAGGCACCATCGCAGCGGAAATACGACAGCACCAGGATAAGCGGCCGGTCCAGCATCTCCGCCAGGGTGAATTCGGCGCCCCTGTCATCGACGAACACTGTGTCCGTCGCCGGCGCGGCGCCCAGATAGCGGTCCTCGTCCACGCGCACCAGTTCGGGATCGGCGTGGGACGCGGGCACCGAGCCATAGGCCGCCGGCGCCGGGTCGGCCTGCGTCAGGGTCACCAGGCCCAAAGCGAGCGCCGCCGCCCGCGTTGGTCGCGCCGGGTGCCGCGTGCCTGTGAGGCCGTTGCCGCTGCTCCACATGGTGGTACCCCGCTGCGCACTGCCTACCACAAGTACACCTGCAGAAACACCCACACGCCCAAGACATTGACGAAGTGCACGTACATACTCATGGAGCGGGCGTAGGACGGACTCATACGGCCCTGGAATGCCGGCCGCACCGCCAGCAACAAGATCAGCACCCCAAACACAATGTGGGCGAAGTGGATGCCCGTCATGCCGTACAAGGCGGTGGTGTAAGCATTGGTGTCGATGCTGACGCCGGCGTTGGCCAGGCCGACCCACGTCATAATGGTGATGGCGCCGAACACCACCCACAGCAGCACCGTGAGCAGCGTCATATTGGCGAAGCCGCCGGCGTTGCCCGCCAGCTGCTGGCGCCGGGCGAGACCGACGGTGAAGCTGGAGGAAATCAGTATCAACGTCGAAACATACGGCGGTGACAACTCCGGCGAACCCGCCGGCGGCCACAGGTCCGCCTGCAGGCGCATGGTCCAGTATCCGGCCAGCAGACCCAGTATGGTCATCACCTCGGTGCCGATGAACATCAACATGGCGGCCGGACTCCAGCCTTCGTCTTTGATGACACCCACTGTGGCACCGGCCCAGCCGATGCCGCCGGCCAGGAGCAGCAGTGCAGCCAGCGATGCGGCAATGATGGCCAGCAGGCTCTGGCCGTAGACGAACTGAAGCATGAAGGCCCAGGGTAAAAACAAACCCGCGCCGAAGCCGACAAAGAACGGCCACGGTTCCGCGTGCCAGTGGCGGGTCGAAGCATGCGTGGTCATACCAATCTCCCTCTGCAAAAGAAGCACATTGACTGATCTTGTTTGTCGCAAACTCAAAGCAGGTAACGCGCCAAATGGGTAAAGCGGAGAATTGTGCGGTGTTTACAGGCATTTGTGCCGATGGCGCGGACGGGTGTTAAGCCGCGGGCGTGAACGTTCCGTTCAAGGTGCAGGTTTGATGGGGCTTGTTTTGTTCAATTCGGAAAGACAGGTGTTGTAAGGGGGCAGAGTCATCCACTATGGTGAATTTTTCAGTTGGATTCAGTGGAGGCTTGACGATGAACATCAGCAAAGCGAATGCGGGCGGGGTGACGGTGGGCAGCGGGGAAAGGCGGAGCAAATTGGGATGGGACAAAAAGCTTTATCTGTTGTTGTTCGGTCTGGTGCTGGCGACGGGGACAAAATTGGTGGTCAACGGCCTGTTCCCCGGTCCCCTGCCGGCCAGTGAATATCCCGGCCTTGGTGGCGACTTCACACTGGTCGGCGCCAATGGTCCGGTATCGCTGCATGATTTTCGCGGTCGTGTGGTGGTGCTGTTCTTCGGCTACAGCCATTGTCAGGATGTTTGTGTCACCGCCCTGGCCAATGTGGCGGCGGCCTTGCGGCATCTTAAGGAAATGGGTGAAGCGGACAGCGTGCAAGCCTTGTTTGTGACGCTCGATCCCCAGCGTGACAGTGTGACCCGGCTGAGCTGCTTCACGGCCTATTTTCACCCCGCCATATTGGGCTTGAGCGGCGCCGTGGCACAAATCGAGAAAGCGGCGCGGCGTTTCGGCGTGGGGTACAAGAAAAGCACCGCGGGCCCGACAGACTACGCGATGAGCCACAGTGGCTATCTGTACGTGATTCGTCCCGACGGCAGCGTGGGTCAGGTGCTGCGCCACAACAGCAGTCCCAAGGCCCTGGTGGAAGCGGTGCTGTCCTGGTTGCCCTGGGTGGATGCAGAAGCCGTGGGTATATGGCGCAGGTGAACGATTCGTTCAGCCCGCGGGGGGGGTATTGCACAATTCGTTTTGTTGGCCTCGGGTGTCGGGATCGACACCAGATTCGCTCCCCCCTTGTGCTTTCCCCTGGAAAACGCCCGGACGTCAAAAGCATAGCTGACCGCGGTGCCAGGGCAGGGTTACTTCGGTCCGGGATGGCACGGTAGATGCCTGGAGGTTTCGGGCCCGAATGTGGAGCAAAGAGGGTGTTTGAATGGAATGACCATGGCTGCGGGACAATGGTCCGTCCAGAGTCATCGGTTGAAATCAAAACGAAGAAGATGTTCGTTTAATGTGATGAGGAGTGTGTGCATGCGCAATGTAGCGAAGAAACCCAGGACGATGTTGTTCATGATCGTCGTGGCGGCGGGGTCGCTTGTTTCCGGCGTTGCCTGGGCGGCCGATGGCGAAGCGGTGTTTCAGTCCACGTGCAAAAACTGTCACGCCACCGGCGTGATGGGGGCGCCCAAGTTTGGCAGCCAGGCTGATTGGGGCAGCCGCATCGCCCAGGGCATGGCGGTGTTGTACCAACATGCGCTAAACGGCTTTACCGGAAAGAAAGGCATGATGCCGGCCCGGGGTGGTCGTGGTTCCCTGAGCGACGAGGAAGTGAAGGCAGCCGTTGATTACATGGTCAACGCCGCGAAATAGGCACCGAAGGCAATGAGAAAAGCAATAAGCACTACCCGCGAAAGGGTGGCATCGTGCAGGAGGCGCGGCGCACCCGAGGATGGCAAGCGCTGATCCCCCCCAGTGGTTGCGATCGTACAGGCGGCTGGCGCAGAACATCTGGCCAATGCGGGCTCCCACCTCCTCCCCACCGCAAAGTCAGCGCCCCGCGTCAGCCGCCTGTTTTTTTTCGGGCAATTCTGGTATATTCCGCATATCTTTTGTGGAATTGGTTTTGTGTCCGGCACGGTGGGCAATCCGCCCTGCCGGCATCATCCCAGGGAGGACGAAGACGAGATCGAGACCGGCGCGCCCACCCCATGGCGCCCCCTGTGGCCGGCGATTCCGGCCTTAAAGGGCCAAGCGTATGCCCAAGCTCAGCTACGATCACCAACGCGGGCAACTGATCCTCACACGATTCCTGCTTATTTTGCTTCCCTTGCTCATTGCGCTGGCCGCCGCCGCGGTGGCGCACTTTTACACCGAGACCAAGCTGTTGCAGGTGAGCCAGGAGAGCGACGAAGTCAATCGTGTGGCCCTGGCGCAGCAGGGCCTGGTGGGAGAAATGCGCAGCGTGATTTCCGATCTCACTTTTCTGGCCAAGCTGAACGAGCTGTGGGATCTTCTGGACGACCGGGGGCCGGACAGCGAACGGGCCCGCCTGATGTTGGCGCAGGAGTTTTTGTACTTCAGCGAGAACAAGGGCATCTATGATCAGATCGCCATTGTCCACATCGACGGCAGGGAACTGCTTCGTGTCAACTACGGTGACGGCATGCCCTATGTTGTCGAACAGGCCGAACTTGCCTTTCAAGGGGGGCGCAATTATTTCAAAGAGGCGCGCGAACTGGACCTCGGCGGTGTTTACATGTCGTCCTTCACGCTGACCCGGGAGGGCCAGGCGGCGGACAGCCCACCCCGTTCCGTTATCCGTTTCGCGACCCCGCTGTTCGACAGTGACGGCGAGAAAGCCGGCCTGCTGTTTCTCAGCGTACGGGGTGAGACCCTGCTGTGGGGCTTTCGAAAAGCCGCCGCCGCCATTATCGACCACGCCCATCTGATCACCAACGAAGGCCATGCCCTCGGTTATCGCGCCGCTGCCGGCGGGGTGCGGCAGGTGCCGTATTTCGACGATACTTTCGTCACCAGCTACCCGGTCGAGTGGGCCCGGATAGCCGGAGAACACAGCGGATCTTTCACCACTGAAAACGGTTTGTTCACGTTCACAACGGTATATCCCCTGGTATCGGTACTGGAGTTTTACGCCCAGACCAGCGCCGGTGTGGTGTCTGATGTCAATAACGACGGGGCCCACGCGCCGGCGCGGCTGTGGAAGATTGTGGCCCATATTCCGGCCGCCCGGCGCGCCATCCCCTATCAACGTTTTTTTCTCGAAAACATCTGGCTCTATTCCTTTGCCGCCCTGTCTGTGATTGTGGTGTCCATGCTGCTGACCCTGGTCGGTGTGCGCCGGGCTGTGGCCAGGGCCCAGGCCGACTACGAGCAGCGGCTCAGGGATACCCTGGGTGCCATCGGTTTTGCCGCCGTCACCGTGGACCCGTCCGGCCGCGTGCTTTACTGCAATGAAGCTCTGCGGGCGCTGGCCGGCTGGCAGGACGGCGAGATGCTCGGTCGTGACTGGTTTGATCACGCCGTTCCTCCCGCGCAGCGGGCCGGGCTGCGCGGCGATTTCGAAGCACTGATGAGCGGCGAAGCACCCTTGCAGGCCACCGAATATCCGCTTGTCACTGCCGCCGGTGAGGAGCGTTTGATTGCCTGGAATCACGTGATTTCCTTCTGCCCCAACGGCAAAGTCATGACCCTGACCAGCATCGGGCACGACATCACCGCCCAGCGCGCGAACGAGGAGCAGTTACGCAAGCTGTCGCGGGCCATGGAGCAGACCGCGGAATCCATCATCATCACCGACGCCCGGGGGGTGATGGAGTATGTCAACCAGGGCTTTGTGCGTTTGACCGGTTACCGCCCGGAAGAAGCCATAGGCAAACGATGCAACATTCTCAAATCCGGCGAAACCACAGAAGATGAATACCGCGCCCTGTGGCAGGCCATCAACAGCGGCCGGGAATGGCGCGGGGTGTTTCACAACAAACGCAAAGACGGCCGCTTGTATTGGGAGAACACGGTGATTTCCCCCATTCGCAACGAGGCGGGCGCCATCACCCATTTCCTCGCCATCAAGGAAGACGTGACGGAGCACCGCCGCCTGCGCGAAGAAGTGGAACAACGCAATCGCGAGTTGGCGCGGGCCCAGTCCCTGGCCGCCATGGGGCAAATGGCCAGCATGGTGGCACATGACCTCAGAAACCCCCTGTCCTCGGTCAAAATGACCCTGCAGATACTCAAGAGGCGGAACCGCGGTGATATGGGTGGAGAGGGCGGGGAACTGAGCGGCATTGCCCTGGACCAGATCCGCTACATGGAACGGATCCTGGCGGACCTGTTGCTGTTTTCGCGTCCTGATGCCCTCAAGCCGCAGTGGCTGCACGTCAACAAATTGTTGAGCGATGCCCTGGAGACCACGCGCGAAGCCATCCGCGCGCGCGGTGCCAGGGTCAAGCACCGGTTCCGGGCCACCCTGCCCGCCATCCACGGGGATGCCACCAAGCTGCAGCAAGTGTTCACCAACCTCATCATGAACGCCTTGCAGGCCGCTGCGGACGCTCGCGCCCGGCCTGTGCTGACGCTCAAAACATATCTTGACCTCAGTACGCCCCTGCCCGGTGTCTGTATAGAAATCAGTGACAACGGCGCGGGTGTTCCGCCGGCCGTGGCGGACAAAGTCTTCGAGCCCTTCTTTTCCACCCGCGCCAAGGGCACGGGCCTGGGTCTGGCCATCGTCAGGCGGGTGGTCGAAGAACACCGGGGCAGTATTCATCTGCTCAGTGGCAAGGGTGGTGGCACGGTGGCGCGGGTGGTACTGCCCACCGGCCAGTGGCGGCCCCAACACTCCCTGCCGCCGCGGTTGCAGGACACTGTTCATCCATCGCCGCCGGTAGCAGTCAATGAAAACTAATGCCCTGGTGAAATCCGGGCCCGGTACCAAAATGGCGCGGAATATCCTCATCGTTGATGACGATGTGGCCATCTGTCGCACCTTGCAACTGCATTTGCGGAGCCAGGATTACCAAGTGGCTGTGTCTCACAGCGTGGACGAAGGGCTGCGCCTGGCGGCACGGCACGCTCCCGATCTGGTTATCCTGGACATTCGCATGCCGGGGCGTTCGGGCCTGGAGGGTCTGGTGGAATTCAAACGCCGCTTTCCCGCCGTGCACGTGGTGATGATCACCGCCTTTCACGACATGGACAGCACCATTGCCGCCATGCAGCGGGGCGCCCAGGACTACATTCACAAACCCATTGACATCGACGAACTGGACGCCGCCGTCACCCGCATACTTTCGCCCGAGCGGCTCCAGATCCTGGACGCCGCCGTGCCCGCCGGCCAGGCCGATATCCCCACCATGGTCGGCCGCAGTCACGCCATGAAAGAAGTGTACAAAACCATCGGCCTGGTGGCGGCGCGGCCGGTTACCGTGTTAATCACCGGTGAAAGTGGTACCGGCAAGGAACTGGTGGCGCAGGCCATTCACCGCGCCGGCGCCAATCCCGACGGGCCCTTCATCGCCGTCAACTGCGCCGCCCTGGTGGAAACCCTGCTGGAATCCGATATGTTCGGCCACGAAAAAGGCGCCTTTACCGGCGCCGTGAACCGCCAGGCGGGAAAATTCGCCCTGGCCGGGAACGGCACCATCTTTCTCGACGAAGTGGGTGAGCTGTCGCCGGCCATGCAGGCCAAGCTGCTCCGGGTGTTGCAGGAAAAGGAGTTCACCCCCCTGGGCGCCAAAGCGCCGGAGAAAACCGCTGCCCGGGTGATTGCCGCCACCAATGTCAAGCTGGCCGAACGCGTCAGACAAGGGCGTTTCAGGGAAGATTTGTACTACCGCCTGCGGGTGGTGACGGTACACCTGCCGCCCTTGCGCGAACGCAAGGATGACTTGCTCGACCTGGTTCAGGCCCTGCTGGCCCGCATCAACAAACAGTTGAACCGCAATGTTTCCCGGGTCTCCATGGACGTGATTCACTGCCTGCAGCACTACGCCTGGCCCGGCAATGTGCGGGAGCTGGAAAACGTGCTCGCCAAAGCCGTCGCCCTGTGTCCCGGCCAGGTCATCACCCGGGATTTGGTGAGTGACATCTGCCCCGGCCAGACTGACGCCGGGGCGGCGGGGACGGAACGGCCCTTGTCCCAATGGTCCCTGGACGAAGTCACCCGGGCCCACGTCAACCGGGTGCTGGAAGCCACCGGCTGGCACAAGGGCCGGGCCTGCGACATCCTCGGCGTTTCACGGCCACGGCTGCGGCGCATGATCAGGCAGTTCGGACTCATCGTTCCGGATGACATTGCCGACGACGATGACGGTGAATAAGTGGGGGCTGAGTGGTGACACCTTTTGCTGACCCGGTTGACGGCCGGTTCCCACACTGTCTTGCCCCACGGACGCCTGGTGTTTGAGCCCGGCGGGTGGCGTCTCATGCTGATGGGGATGTTGCGGACGCCGAGGCCGGGTGAGAGGATTGATGTGCAACTGGAGTTTGCGGGCGGCGGAAGAGCGGACTGCACCTGGCGGTGCGCAAGGTGCGGGAAATCGGCGGTCGTCGGCAACGATAACGATACGCTTGTTGGCTGCATGTGATGGCTGTTTTCGCCGATGCCCTGAATCTGCGTGCGCTGTGGGCACTGAAAAGCTTGCTGGTGGCCGCTCAGATAATCGCGGTGGGGGTGGCCTCTGTGGGTCTGGATGTGGCCTTGCCCATGCTGCCCATTGTCTCGGTGATGGCTGTCTATGTCCTGCTGACTCTGCTCACCGGCTTCCGCAGCCGCACCGCCGGCGGCGTCTCAGTGGGGGAGTTTTTCCTGCATCTGGTGGCAGACGTGGGGGTGCTCACTGCCTTGCTCTATTTTACCGGCGGTTCCACCAACCCCTTCGTCTCCCTGTTGCTCCTGCCCCTGGTGATCGTCGCCGCCACCCTGCCCCATCGTCACGTATGGGCTATGGCCGGGCTGGTTCTGGCCTGCTACAGCCTGTTGATGTTTTACTACCGGCCCTTGCCCCACGCCCGGGTGCAGCACGGCAGCAGTTTCGATTTGCACGTGTTGGGTATGTGGTTCAGCTTTGTGATGGGCGTGGCGTTGATCGTGTTTTTCGTGGCGCGGCTGGCGGAGAGCCTGCGTCAGCGCGACCGCAAGCTGGCCGAGGCCAGGGAGCAGGCGCTTGAGGACCGGCACCTAGTGGCCCTGGGCACCCTCGCTGCCGGTGCCGCCCACGAATTGGGCACCCCCCTGGCCACCATGGCGGTGGTGAGTGGGGAGCTGTTGCATGATCATGGCAATGATCCCGAACTCAGGGAGAAAGCGGAGATCCTCCAGCAGCAGCTGGTCCGCTGCAAGACCATCGTCAGCGACATGGCTGCCAGCGCCGGGGTGCCGCGGGCCGAGGCGGTGCGCCGCATTGCCCTGGACAAGTACCTGTGCCAGGTGCTCAGCCAGTGGCGCCTGCTGCGGCCCGGCGCCGCGCCCCGCTGCCACCTTGCAGGAGAGGGGGCGCCACCGGTTGTGGTGACGGACAAAACCCTGACCCAGGCTTTGATGAACGTGCTCAACAACGCCGCCGACGCCTCCCCGGACCAGATCGAGGTCTGTGCCCGCTGGGATGGTGCTGGCATCACCGTGGCCGTGTGCGACCGCGGCCCCGGTATTCCCGCCGCTGCCCAAGCGCACCTCGGTACCCCCTTTTTTACCACCAAAGCCGGCGGCCAGGGGTTGGGGCTGTATCTGGCCCGCGCCGCCATCGGCCGCCATGGCGGCGCGCTGGCACTGCTGGCGCGCCCCGGCGGTGGCACCTGCGTAGAGATCACCCTGCCGGATGAGAGGCCCGCCGTTCCATGAGCGCTCCGGGGTCCGACCTTGAACTGGAGGCGCCAAGCCTGCTGCTGGTGGACGATGACCCCGTCTTTTGCCGGGTGCTGGCGCGGGCCCTTGGCCGGCGCGGTTTCGCCGTGCAATACGTCCACAGCGTGAGCGAAGCGAGGGCATGGGTGGCAGGCAGTCCGCCAGAATACGCGGTGCTGGATCTCGATCTGCCGGGCGAATCCGGCCTGGTGCTGCTGCAGGAGTTGCTGAACGCCGATGCCCACACCCGGGTCGTGGTGCTCACCGGCTACGCCAGCGTCGCCACCGCCGTGGAGGCCATCAAACTGGGCGCCGTGCACTACCTCCCCAAACCTGCCGATGCCGACGAGGTGGTTGCCGCCTTTTCCCGGGCCGAGGGCGATGCCAGCGTCAAAATCGCCACCCGACCCTTGTCCGTCAACCGCATGGAATGGGAACACCTGCAGAAAGTCCTGCGCGACCACCACGGCAACATCTCCGCCACCGCCCGCGCCCTGGGCATGCACCGCCGCACCCTGCAACGCAAGCTGCGCAAAAAGCCACGGGCAGAATGAAAAAGGGTTGGAAAAGGGGTCAGCTGTTTTATGTGAAATACTACGCTAGGTAGTTACCAATTTTATAAAAGTCCCCGCTGGGGGGTCTGTAAATCCCCTGCCTTTAGGCGGCATCATTGCACTATTCCCCTCTCCCCTTGAGGGGAGAGGGACGGGGTGAGGGGTGAACATACGCCGGGGTTGAAACTTGAACCCTCTCCCAGTCTTGGGAGAGGGGACAACCGGCTGTACGGCCGATCAATCCGGCGTATGGCCGTAACATGACGCCACCGGCTTTGGCCGGTGGAGCATTCACAAACACGGTTGCAAGCCTCTTGATATGGGAGGGCTGGGGCTGGCGGGAGTTGCTGATCTTATGGCATCGCCGGGCTTTGTGCTACAAGCCGCGGGAAACACCATGGTGATTAAAGGCAGCAGAACCAGAAAACAAAAACCAGAATAATCCAGCCAACATCAGCGAAATGGTGCCTGGTTCTGGAATGGTCGGGGTCGGGGCCTGGGTAATGACCAGTGAGCTGCTGAAATACACGTTTTCATTACTGTCGGGGTCACTATGCGCAAGAAAAAATCCGCTGGAGGGTGAAAAGTCTGTTATGTCGAAAGTCAGCGTCGCGGTTTCGTTGACCAAAAGATCGAAATCCCATCCAAGTGCGACAGCAACATCGTCTTCGCTGCCGGCAGGTATGGCATTGCTGTTGTCCAGGTCATTAAACTGCCAGTTATCAAAAATATCACCAAATACAAATCCCGGCTCATCGATTTCCCAGCTCTGATTACTGGCGGCCGAACCGCTGACAGAACCATATTCATTGAGGTATGAATTGCTGCCTTCGGAAAATTCATAGTCAAAGAACGCATCAACTGCATAACTGCCAACCACCGAAAAGGTCATGGCAATACTACCCAGGCCGGTGGTGGCATTGTAAGCGGCCAGATCCACTTCAGCCTGAAAAGGAACACCGTCAGAGTTCAGTATACCGTTTCCATTAATATTGATACCGAAATCCTCCACGATCAACGTTGCCTGCGCCGCGCCTGGCAACAGGCTGAAGCAAAACAGCATGCTGATCATTTTTCCGGTTACTTTTTTTGCAAACATTTTAAGCCTCATTTTTCTTATTGGTTGGTTAGTCATGTCTTAGCGTCGTCGTCTCGTACGTGCCTGAGGGGTGGCGCAAACAGTGTTCGAATCCAGCGATTCCACGTCATTGTCATCGGCACTGCGTACAAAGTAACAATACTCAGTGCCGGATTGCAGTCCGCGCTCGGCAAACACGGAATAAGTGGAGCTGGTATTGCCATGCAAACTGAAATTACTGCCAGAGACACTGCGGTAAATGTTGTAATTCGGTGCGCCGGTATGCGTCCAGATCAGGTTGATCTTGTCGCGCTTGGCACGTATGCGCAGGTCATTTGGGCCGGCAACCGGCGCTGCCCGGGGTATCACCGTGACGGCCAAGGAATCAGTGGATGAAACCGCGTTGCCAGCAAGCGGCTGAGCAGTGACATCTACCTGGCTGGTGAAATCCGCCATTGCGTTGGTGCCTAGGCATTGATAGCTGAACTGATCACCTTTTGCCAGTGAGCCAATGTTCCGGTCGCACTGATCCAGTGGTGTGGCATCAACTGTAATATTGTTCAGTGTTGTATCGCCGGTATTGCGGACTTCGACCTTGAGTAGAAAATCCAGACCTTCATCCACCGTTTTGGGTTTTGGTGTATGCAGAATACTGATCGCCGGGTAAGACAGACTTACCGACGCGCTATCGCTGTCACTGACATTGATCGAGGCTGTAGAAATTGCTGTGGCTGTGGCGGTATGGCTGAACCCGGTCAGCAATGCGGGACGCATACATTGGTAGCTGAAGGACTCGCCTGATAGCAGGGTACCGATCTGGCGATCACAATCGGCCAGCGCAGGGTCTGCTACCGCGAGGTTGAGCAGACGGGCGGCACCGCTGTTGGTAACGGTCACATCGAATATGGCATCAGCACCAGACGGGATTGCCGGCAGTTGTGTGCTCACCTGGATATCCAGTGCCAGAGGCAGCATACATCCCAGGGCATCGACTTCGGCACTTGGGGGGGTGTTCGGGCAGGTATCATCGGCACCCGACACGCCATCCTTGTCCGGATCCAGATCACGGATGAAGATATCTCCTTTTCGGTTGGTATCACAATCCAGATCGATTCGTCCCCGGTCACGACAAACACCGTTGCCGTTGATATCAACACCGATCAAATCGGTTGCTTCCGATCTGAAGGCAAATACCCGGGCATCACCTGTCATTGCAGAACCATTGCCACGCGCACTCGACAAACCATCGGCCGTTGGTGACAAAAGCCGGGTGGTGCCGGTTAGCCGGTCATAAACGAAGACGCCACCATTGGGGGCTTCAGGCAGGATATTAGGTGTGCGAGAGTTGTAAACCACAAATCGACCATCGTCAGAGAGATCAGTAACTCGTGCATTGGTGCCATTTTCTCCGCTCAGGGTTGGATCCAGCAACGAGATCCGTTCGGTCAGAATCGAGCCGGGCT
>DRLM01000019.1 GCA_011375345.1 Gammaproteobacteria bacterium | reverse complement strand
CAGACACAAAAAACCCGCCATAACAAATGCCAAAGCGGGCTGCCCTCGCTTTAGCCGTATTTCTAACGCGCCCGCAAGCTGAATATCAAATCGGCGCATCCGGCAAGTCTAACGAACCGGGCCTGCCTGTCAAGGCCCATCCCCCAAGGCCCCAATGTAAGCCAGGGCCCGCGCTATCCTCACCAAGGTCCGCTCACGCCCGATCAAACGCAAGGTCACGTTGATGGGTGGCGACACGGTGCCGCCGGTCACAGCCACGCGCAGCGGCTGGGCCAGTTTGCCCAGTTTGAGATCAAAGGCTTCGGCTGTGCGGACCACCGCATCGTGGATGGCTTCGTCCTCCCATCTCTCCAAGACTTTCAGCCGTTCCGCCAAGGCGACCAAGGGTTCGTGCACGGCGGGCTTGAGGTTTTTGGTGGCGGCTTTTTCGTCGTAGTCTTCAAACTCTTTGTAAAAATACACACTGCCCTGCGCCATGTCTTGCAGGGTTTTGACGCGCTCCTGCAAGGCTTTGACGACATCCACCAGGGGCGGCCCGTCGCTGGGGTCCACGCCCAAGGCGCCCAGATGCCAACTCAGATGATGGGCGATATGGGCGGGTTCGCCCTCTTTGATATAGTGCTGGTTCAGCCACAACAGCTTGCCGGGATTGATGGCTGAGGCGGAGCTGTTGATATTTTCGATCTCAAACAGGGCAATCATTTCATCGACGGTGAAGATTTCCTGATCGCCGTGGGACCAGCCCAGGCGCACGAGATAGTTCAACACGGCTTCGGGCAGGTAGCCTTCCTCGCGGTATTGCATCACGCTCACGGCGCCGTGACGCTTGGACAGGCGTTTGCCGTCCTCACCCAGGATCATGGGCACATGGGCGTACACCGGCGGTTCAGCCCCCAGGGCTTTAATGATGTTGATCTGGCGGGGCGTGTTGTTGAGGTGATCGTCGCCGCGGATAACGTGGGTGATGTTCATATCGAGGTCGTCCACCACCACGGTCAAATTATAGGTGGGCGTGCCGTCGCTGCGGGCAATGATCAGATCGTCCAGTTCGCTGTTTTGGAACACCACCCGGCCACGCACTTTGTCGTCCACCACCACGGTACCCTCAGTGGGGTTTTTAAAGCGGATCACGTAATCGCCCGGGCCCTCGCCGCCGCCGTGGCGGCAACGGCCGTCGTAACGGGGCTTTTCCTTGCGCGCCATCTGGTCTTCCCGCAGGCGTTCCAGCCGCTCTTTGCTGCAATAGCATTTGTACGCCTTGCCCTCGTCCAGCAGTTGTCGAATGACTTCCTGATAGCGCTCAAAGCGGTGGGTTTGGTGAAACGGCCCCTCGTCATATTCCAGACCCAGCCAGGTCATGCCCTCCAAAATGGCGTTGATGGACGCGGCAGTGGAGCGCTCCAGGTCTGTATCTTCGATGCGCAGCACAAAGGTGCCGCCATGCTTGCGGGCGTAGAGCCAGGAAAACAGCGCGGTGCGGGCACCGCCGATGTGCAGATAGCCGGTGGGACTGGGGGCGAAACGGGTGCGTACGGTCATGCTGGGAATCCCTATGGGGGTTGCCGGGTCAAAAGATGGCGCATTCTAGCAAGGGTGCGGCGGACCTGACAGGGCGGCACCGCCCAACGCGCGCTTGTTACAATAAGAACCGGTTTCCGCCCCCGGCGCTGTGGCGAAAAAATTGATTTGACATCCCCGCTTTTTTGAAAGGGGAGGGAAAGACCGATTTTGGACATCAGTCATGAGTGATCACAGCAAAAAAACGCCAGCCGCGCCCGGCACGTCTGGGGAAGTGGCGCGTTTTCTCGAACAGATGAACCGGCTCCCGGCCACCGGCAGCCGCCGCGGGCGGCTGATTTTCGCCATGGACGCCACCGCCAGCCGCCAGCCAAGCTGGGACCGCGCCGCCCATGTGCAGGCCCAGATGTTCGACGAGACCGCCAAGCTGGGCGGGCTGGACGTGCAACTGGCCTATTTCCGCGGTTATGGCGAATTCCACGCCACTTCCTGGCGCAGTGATCCCCGGGCCCTGCTCCAGGCCATGACGGCGGTGCACTGCGCCAGCGGGCTGACCCAGATCGAGCGGGTGATCAAGCACACCCTGGCGGAACACCGTCACCGCGCCGTCAATGCGCTGGTGTATGTGGGGGATTTCGTGGAGGAAGACATCGAAACCCTGACCCGCCGCGCCGGTGAGCTGGGGGTGCACGGCGTGCCGGCGTTTCTGTTTCACGAAGGGGACGATCCTCTCACCGCCCATGCCTTTCAAAGCATCGCCCGCTTGAGCGGTGGCGCCTATTCCCGCTTCAATGCCGACAGCCCCCAGCAACTGCGCGAGCTGCTGGGCGCCGTGGCCGTCTACGCCAGCGGTGGCCTGAAAGCGCTGGACGATTACGCCCGGCGGCACGCCCAACTTGCCCCCCTGCTCACCCACCAACTCAAGCGCTAGCTAAGACATGCCCCAGATTCTGGTTTTGCTTCTGCTGGTGGCCATTGTGCTGGTGATCTTCGGCCGCTGGTTTGCCCACACCCCGCCGGAACGGATCAAAGCCGCATTGCGCCGCACCCTGTGGGCGGTCCTGGCGGCCCTGTTTCTCTTGCTGGTACTCACCGGCCGCATGCACTGGGTGTTCGCCCTCATCGGCGGGGCCATTCCCCTGATCCAGCAGGCCATCCTTGCCTGGCGGCGGGCGAAAATCCTGCGCGACCGCCTCTCGCCCAATGGCGGCAGCAGCGGCCCCCGGCACTCCAAGGTGGACACCCGCTATTTGCGCATGGAACTGAACCATGAGAGCGGTGAACTGAACGGCGAGGTACTGGAAGGCCCCTATCAAGGCCGCCAGTTGAACGAGCTGACCCGCAGTGCCCTCCTCGACCTGCTCCGCCACATCCAGCAGGACAACGAATCGGCGCGCCTGCTGGAGAGCTATTTGGACCGCCGCTTCGGCCCCGAATGGCGGGATGAAGGCGCACGAAGTGGCCCTGGCACTGAGCACCACGGCGGCCCCATGACCGAAGCCGAAGCCCTGGACATTCTCGGCCTCGCCCCTGGCGCCGGCCCTGACGAGATCCGCGCCGCCCACCGCCGCCTGATGCAAAATTTCCATCCCGACCGCGGCGGCTCCACCTACCTCGCCGCCAAAATCAACCAGGCCAAGGACGTGCTGCTGGGCAAATGACAGCCCGGCAATTGACGCGCCCTCTTCTCATCCGTAGAATTTCCGCTTCTTGGGCGATTAGCTCAGCGGGAGAGCACTGCCTTCACACGGCAGGGGTCGCTGGTTCAATCCCAGCATCGCCCACCAACTTAAAATTAAATGGGCCGCGTTGAGGGTGGCGGGGGGCAAGGCACCGGGCGCGGCTTGATTGTCGGTCCAGGTGGCCGCTCGCGAAGCCCATCAGAACATCCCAAATGTTGGCAGGTTGTTGAAAAACCATGTTTGCGGCCGCCAGCGTTGAAAAAAGGCCAAGAAGGTCTCTATCAACACCCTGTCAGGGAGGCGACACTCAACCATCAGTCTGATATCCGCACATAACGCTCAAAATCTTTCAAATGCCATGATTCATTGATCCCGATATGAGGGATCAGCAGGTATTTCCATGATTTCCCGCCGCCATGTTTTTCCGCATGTTCCGAGGCATGCCGACACCACCGGGCCGCCACCTCTGCTTTGGCCAGCACTTCCGAGTCCTGCATGTCGGACTTGGCTTTGGTTTCCACCATATAAATCACACGATCCGTCTCGGCCACGAAATCCGGCACGTATTCGAGCTGCTTCGCGCCGTGCTGGTAGTAAACCTGAAACTGGCCCTTGACAGGCCGGAACCACTTTTCCGCATCGCGCTCCAGGATAACGGCGAACCGTCGTTCGCTGTCTGAATCGAACTTTTGCAGTGGATAGAGGCATTTTTTGAACCCACTGAACAGCATCTGCTTGATCCGGCCCTTGTCTTCCACTGTTTCGCGGCAATCACGAACCGGGTGCCTTTCCGACGCCGTATAGTTGCAAGGCTTGAGCTGGGTGAAGCCGCGGCTGACCTTGACCTCATATCCAGCCGCTTT
>DRLM01000018.1 GCA_011375345.1 Gammaproteobacteria bacterium | reverse complement strand
GATGCCGCCGTTTTTCTCCGGACCCGGCCCGCCAAATTGCATGCGGCCGCCACTCAGAGAGGAAATGGGGCTGGGAATGGTGGCGACGGGAGGCACCCCGGCCACGCCGGTGCCGGCGAAATCTTCTTTGGCCTCAAAGCCGCTGCCGGAACTGCGGTCACTGCTGCCGGAGGTGGCCGGCGCCGCCGGGCGCGCGGCCTGGGAGATGCGCAGCTCGGGCGGAATCACCCGCCGCGGCACAACGATGGGTTCCGGCCGCGGCGCCACCACCACCGGGGCCTTGACCACCGCGGGCGCCGGCGCGGCCGGCGGCCTGCTGACCTGGTCTGCTGCGGACTCCACGGCCTGGGAGGCAGCGGGACCGCCCTGTTCCGCAGCGGTATCCGCGCCATTGCCGTCCCCGCCCTGCGCCTCGCCGGTATCAGCGGCTGTGGCCATGCCCGGCAGTTCGTTTTGAGCGCCTTGTCCGGCCGGCTGCGAAACCGGCCCCAGGGGTTCCACCTCCAGGGCCGCCATGCTGGGCGCTTCGTCCCCGGACACGCCGGCGGGGAACACATCGGCAGGGGGCGCGGCTGTGAGAGACGCTTCGGATTCCGGGGCGGAGGCCACCGGAACGGTGCCGGTATCCAGCCGGCTCTGGCGATAAATCTCCACCCCCCCTGCCGCCAGGAGCAGCAGTCCGATGAACACATAAACCGGGGTGCGCGACACGCCATCATCACCGCCACCGGCATCCGCAGCGGGATCGGAGCCATGACGGTCACCAGCCCCAACCAGCATTTCATCATGCGGCGGCGTGTGATCAGATACGGGAGGGAGAGAAGAATCTGAGATAACAGGCTCGGGCGAGGCGTCCGGCATCCCGGTGCCGGAACCCCCCGGGGCGTTTATCCCCGCGGCTTCCATGGAGCGGACGATCAGCGATTCCCTGTGCTCCCCGGAAGCCGGCCCGGCGGCGGCCCTGCCCTGTCCGCTGCCTGCTGGCGTCTCCGCGCCGGAATCCCTTGCGTCGGCTTGGTCGCGTCTGTCCTTGTTTCCGTTTTCCACGACTCTGTTTTTATGGCTGCCCTGTCTTGGAGGGGCAGGCTACGCGATTAGAACGGTTAAATCAAGTATTTTCTAAGTCTGAGTTGCAAGTCTTTAAAACAACAGGAAGTTCCTCGAATATCTCCCGGCGCCACTCGGGGCAGGACACGCCCCCGGGCTCCGTATTTTTGTTGTGAAGCCCCCCGGCATCAGCACGGCTGGCCGTTAAGCACCCGATTTCAAAACGAAATTCTTGCCTCTCCCACGGCAGGGCACGGCATAATAAGAAGCTCTTCCTCGCAGCCATGGATACCGGAGCCGCCATGATCCGTCGCCCTCCCCCTCCGCCGCCTGCCCCGCGCGACATCCTTGCGCGCTTCTATCTGGCGGACGAACGCAGCGCGCTACTGCCCTTGCTGGAGGAGGCAGAGCTGGATCACAAGGCACACCGCCGCGTGCAGGACACGGCCCGGCGCCTGGTAGAGGCCCTGCGCGAACGCAGCAACAAAACGGGGGGCCTGGATGCCTTTGTGCATGAATATGATCTGTCCTCGGAAGAAGGTGTGGTGCTCATGTGCCTGGCGGAAGCCCTGCTGCGCATTCCCGACGCCGACACCGCCGACCGCCTGATTCGCGACAAGTTGGGCCAGGGCGAGTGGGTCCGGCATCTGGGGCGCAGCCCTTCTTTGTTCGTCAACGCCTCCACCTGGGGCTTGATGCTCACCGGCCAGGTGGTGGCGCTGGAGCCGGACACGGTGAAAGACGCCGGCGGCTTCCTGCGCCGCCTGGTGGCCAGATCGGGCGAGCCGGTGATCCGCCTGGCCCTGAAGCAGGCCATGCGCATCATGGGCGAACAGTTCGTCATGGGCCGCACTATCACGGAGGCGCTGGCGCGCACCGCCGAAGAAGCGTTCCGGCCCTGCCGTTTTTCCTTCGATATGCTGGGGGAGGCGGCGCTCACCGCCGACGATGCCGGGCGCTATTTCCAGGCCTATCGGAGCGCCATCCGCGCCGTGGCCGCTGACACCGGCAACGGCAATCTCTTCAGCGCCCCCAGTGTGTCGGTGAAACTGTCCGCGCTGCATCCGCGCTATGATTGCGCCCAGACCCGACGGGTGCGGGCGGAACTCACCCCCCGCCTGCGGGAGCTGGTGCTTGAGGCGCAGGATGCCAAGGTAGCACTGACCCTGGACGCGGAGGAAGCCGAGCGGCTGGAGCTGTCTTTGGACTTGTTCGAGGCGGTGTTCCGCGACCCGGCACTGGCGGTGTGGGAAGGCTTCGGGCTGGCGGTGCAGGCGTACCAGAAGCGCGCGCCCTACGTGATCGATTACCTGGTGGATCTCGCCCGTGAGGTGGGCAAGCGCATTCCGCTGCGCCTGGTGAAGGGGGCATACTGGGACAGCGAGATCAAACGCGCCCAGCAGGCAGGCCTGGAGGGTTATCCCGTCTACACCCGCAAATGCCACACTGACGTGGCCTATCTGGCCTGCGTGCAACGCCTCCTCGCGGTACGCGACGCGCTCTATCCGCAGTTCGCCACCCACAACGCCCACACCGTGGCCTATGTGCTGGAGGCGGCGGGCACCCGGCGCGACTTCGAATTCCAGCGCCTGCACGGCATGGGCGAGGCCTTGTACAGCGAACTCCTGGCGCGGGAAGAGGGGAAGGTGCCGGTGCGGATCTACGCCCCGGTGGGCAGCCACGAAGACCTGCTGCCCTACTTGGTGCGGCGGCTGCTGGAAAACGGTGCCAACACCTCCTTTGTCAACCGCCTGGAAGACGAAAAAGCCGCCATCGACGATGTGATCGCCGACCCCGTGACCCTGGCCCGCCGCACCCATTTGCAAGCCCATCCCCGCATTCCCCTGCCACTGGATTTGTATCCCGACCGGCGCAACGCCAGGGGCATCAATCTGGCCGACCGCGAGGCCGTGGCGGCATTGGAAAGCGCGCTGCAAGACGCCCGGGCGCAGCGCTGGCAGGCGGCCCCCATAGTCGACGGCCGCCACTGGCACGGCCCGGAGGCGGCCGTCATGGACCCCGCCGACCATGGCCGCCAGGTGGGCACGGTAATGCAGGCGGCACCGGCCGCGGCCGAACAGGCCCTGGCCAGCGCCAGCCGCGCCGCCCCGGCCTGGGATGCCACGGCGGCCACCGACCGGGCCCGGATTCTGGACCAGGCCGCGGAGTTGCTGGAGACCCACCACGGCGAGCTGATAGCCCTATGCGTGCGGGAGGGCGGCAAGACCCTGGCCGACGCCGTGGCGGAAGTGCGCGAAGCGGTGGACTTTTGCCGCTACTACGCCCACCAGGCACGCCGGCATTTCAGCCACGGCCAGGTGCTGCAAGGCCCCACCGGCGAATACAATGAACTCCGGCACCACGGCCGCGGCGTGTTCGCCTGCATCAGCCCCTGGAATTTCCCCCTGGCCATTTTCACAGGTCAGGTGAGCGCCGCCCTGGCGGCGGGCAATGCCGTGCTGGCCAAGCCGGCCGGCGCCACGCCCCTGGTGGCCCACCGCGTGGTGCAACTCCTGCACGAAGCCGGGGTGCCGCCGCAGGTGCTGCATTTTCTGCCCGCCCCCGGGGGGGAACTGGGCCCGGTACTCGCCGGCGATGAGCGCATCAGCGGCATCGCTTTCACCGGCTCCACCGACACCGCCCAATGGCTGAACCGCCGCCTGGCGGCGCGGGCCGGCGCCATCGTGCCTTTGATCGCGGAGACGGGCGGGCTGAACGCCATGATCGTGGACAGCTCCGCCCTGCCCGAACAAGTGGTGAAAGATGTCATCCGCTCGGCCTTCAACAGCGCCGGCCAGCGTTGTTCGGCCTTGCGCGTGTTGTTCCTGCAAGAGGACATCGCCGAGCGCGTGCTCACCATGCTGGGGGGCGCCATGGAGGAGCTCAACATTGGCGATCCGGCCCTGCTGGAAACTGACATCGGCCCGGTGATCGACGAGGCCAGCCGGCTCAAACTGGAGCTGCACACCGGGCACATGCGCCACGTGGGGCAGTTGTTGTACGCGTGCGAGCTGAACGAAGACCACCGCCGCGGCAGTTTCGTCGCCCCGCATGTGTTCGAGATCGAGCGCCTGTCCTTGTTGGAGCGCGAAGTGTTCGGACCGGTACTGCACGTGATCCGCTATCCCGCCGCGAAACTGGACACCGTCATCGACGCCATCAACGCCACCCGCTTCGGCCTCACCCTGGGGGTGCACAGCCGCATCGACACCACCGTGCGCCACATCCAGGCGCGGGCCCGGGTCGGCAACATCTATGTCAACCGCGACATGATCGGCGCCGTGGTGGGCGTACAGCCCTTCGGCGGCGAAAACCTCTCCGGCACCGGCCCCAAGGCCGGCGGGCCGGACTACCTGCTGCGCTTTGCAGTGGAACGCACGTTGACCGTCAACACCGCCGCGGTGGGCGGCAACACGAGCTTGTTGTCCTTGGCAGCTTGTTGAAAAAGGCCAGATACGGCCTTTTGCAACATCCGCAGAGGGTTATGGTCATATCACGGCCGAACCAGGAAAACAGGAACGCAGAAGTTCAAAGGCAGGGTTTCAGGCGACCTGCACGGGAATAGCGTGCCCCTGACGGGTGATTTGGTTTTTCTCGTCCAGGTAAACCAACGTGGGTTGGAAATTGGCCAGTTCGTGCTGGCCCAGTATGGCGTAGGTGCAGATGATCACCCGGTCACCCGGGCTGGCCTTGTGAGCGGCAGCGCCGTTGACGGAAATGATGCCAGAGCCGTCTTCTGCACGGATGGCGTACGTGGTAAAGCGTTCGCCGTTGGCCACGTTGTAAATTTGAATCTGCTCATACTCGCGGATGCCCGCGCGCTTGAGCAGGGCGCCGTCAATGGCGCAGGACCCTTCGTACTCCAGCTCGGCGTGAGTCACCCGGGCATGGTGCAATTTTGCTTTGAGCATGGTCAGCTGCATCACCACCCACCTTACGTAGCGTTGACAGGCAACCGGGCTCTCCGCCCGCCGCCCATTCCAATGCGCGCTATTATGGGGTTTCAGGACTTGTTCTTCAATGTCACCAGCAGGTTATCGATCAGGCGGGTCGTCCCCAGGCGGGCCGCGGCCAGCACGACGAGCTGTTCGTCCGCCGCAGCCGGGGCGGCCAGATCGGCCGCCCGCCGCAAGGCCACGTAGTCCGGCCGGAAACCCGCCGCAAGCAATTGATGGCGGGCGTCGTTTTCCATAGCGGCGTAGTTGCGCTCGCCCTGAAGCAGACGGTCGCGCACCCGGCACAGGCTGGCGTAGAGCACCGGCGCGCGGCGGCGCTGCTCCATGCTCAGATAGCTGTTGCGGGAACTCATGGCCAACCCGTCCAGCTCGCGCACGGTGGGCGCGGCGATGATTTCAACAGGCATGCACAGTTCCGCCACCAGGCGCCGCACCAGCAGCAACTGCTGGTAGTCTTTCTCGCCGAACACCGCCACGTGGGGCCGCACGGCGCACAGCAGCTTGGTCACCACCGTGGCCACGCCCGTGAAAAAACCCGGGCGGGCGGCCCCTTCCAATTGCTCCGACAGGCCGGGAACCTCTACGCGGGCGGTGTTTTCCGGCCCGTGGGGATACATCTCCTCCAGCCCCGGCGCAAACAGCAAATGAACACCGTTCTCCGCCAGTTTCAAGCTGTCCTGCTTCAAGGTGCGCGGATAGTGCGCAAAATCTTCGTCTGGCGCGAACTGAGTGGGGTTGACGAAGATGCTCACCACCACCCGTTCCCCAGCCCGGGCGGCGCGGGAAACCAGTTGCAAATGGCCGTCGTGGAGATTGCCCATGGTGGGCACAAAGGCGACGCGCTGGCGCTCGCTGCGCCAGTGGTCCACGGCGGCCCGCAGGCTGGCGAGGGTGTGAACGGTCTGCATCAGTCGAAACCGTGCTCAGGACCGGGGAAACAACCGGACTTCACCGCCGCCACATAGGCCCGGAGGGCCGCAGGCACTGTGCCCTCTTCATCCAGAAAATCGTGAGTGAAACGGGGCCGGTGCCCGGGGGTCACCCCCAGCATGTCGTACAACACCAGGATCTGACCGTCGCAACAAGACCCGGCGCCGATGCCGATCACCGGCAGCGCCACCTCCCGGGTGATGTCTGCGGCCAGCGTCCGGGGAACACTCTCCAGCAGCAGCAGATCGGCCCCCGCCTCCTGCAGGGCCTGGGCATCCCGGCGCATGCGCTGGGCGGCCTCCACCTCCCGACCCTGCACCTTGTAACCGCCCAGGCGGTGGACAAACTGGGGTTGCAGGCCCAGGTGGGCGCACACGGGGATCCCCCGTTCACTGAGCAGCCGCACCGTATCCACCTGCGCCGCGCCGCCCTCCAGCTTGACGGCGTGGGCGCCCCCTTCCTGCATCAGGCGGGCCGCATTGGCCAGCGCCTGCTCCGCCGTGGCATAGCTCATAAATGGCATGTCGGCCATCAGCAGTGCCCGCTGCCGGCCCCGGGCCACGCAGCGGCTGTGGTAGACGATATCGTCCACCGTCACGGCCACCGTGTCGTCCCGGCCGTGCACCACCATCCCCAGGGAATCCCCCACCAAAATGACGTCCACTCCGGCTTCGTCCACCAACGTGGCAAAGCTGGCATCATAGGCCGTGAGGCAGGCAAACTTCTCCCCCTGCTGTTTGAGCCTGCGCAATGTGGCCACCGTAACCGGTTTCTGCTTCGTCATAAGCTTAGATCTCAAACGGTGCGGGATTAAAATAATGCCGGCCGCCGCGAATCTCGCGGATGCGCTGCAACAGGGAAGTATAATCCAGCTCACTGGCCACAGGATTGATCTGCGCCGCGTTGACGATGAGCAGGGGCGCACTGTGGTAGTGGTGGAAGAAATCAGCGTAAGCCCTCGCCAGCCGCTCCAAATAAGCCGCGTCTATTTTCTGCTCGCAGCTCACGCCACGTTTCTTGATGCGCCGCAGCAGCACCTCCACCGGCGCCTGCAAATACACCACCAGGTCAGGCAGGGGCGCTTCGATGGCGACCCGTTCGTACACTTGCTCGTAAAGGTCCAGTTCATCCGCGTCCAGCGTCACCTGGGCGAACAAACGGTCCTTTTCGAGCATGAAATCGCAGACCAGGGCCGGACGAAACAAATCCCCCTGCTTGAGATCCCGCATCTGGCGGGAACGCTGAAACAGAAAATAGAGCTGGGTGGGCAGGGCGGCATGGCCCGGCTCGCGGTAGAAACGTTCCAAAAAGGGGTTCTCTTCCGCCCGCTCCAGCATCAATTCCGCGCCCAGGCTGTCCGCCAACCGACGGGCGAGGCTGGTTTTGCCCACCCCGATGGGACCCTCAACCACAATGTGCGCCGGCGCGGAATTGTTCACGGGGAAGCAGGCAGGCGGAACAGGCCATGGCCGGGACAGGCGTCAATCAGGCCACGCAGGCTGCCGAGGCCGGGAATGGCGAGTTCGGGAACGATTTCGGCCAAGGGGTAGAGCACAAAATTGCGCCGTGGCAGACCGGGATGAGGTACGGTGAGAAAGGCCTCATCGTGGCGCTCTTCGCCGAACAGCAACAAGTCCAGATCCAGGGTGCGCGGACCCCAGCGCAACCCGCCCCGCACGCGCCCCTGCTGCGCTTCAATTTTTTGCAATTCGGCAAGCAGGGTCGCCGCGGACAAATGGGTGTCCAGGGCCGCCACGGCGTTGACATAGTCCGGCTGACCGGGCGGCCCCAGAGGCGTACTGCGATACAGCGAAGACTGGGCCACACAGCAGGTGCCGGGAATGGCGTCCAGCGCACCCAGGGCGCTGCGCACCCGGGCGGGGGGATTGTCGAGATTGCTGCCCAGCCCGACGTAAGCACGGGTCAGATGAGACTGAGACGGCATGAGCCCGCTCCTCGAATCCGCCATCAGGGATTGTCCGGTGGCGCCGCCGGGAGCTGTTGCGCGCTCTTGGCGCGCCGGCGCCGGCGCCGGCGACTCTTGCCGGCGCCGGCGCCTTTTTTGTCCAGCATCGCCTGCCGGGCCTCACCCTCCACGGCCTGAAACACCGTCCACCACCGGCCTGTCTCCGCCAACTCTTCCCCGGCCTCGGCGCGCAGCAGAACAAAATCGTAGGCGGCCCGGAAACGGGGGTGCTCCAGCAGTGTCAGGGCCCGGCGCCTGCCTTTGCTGCGTATCAGGCGCAGCTGCAGCGCCCAGATTTCCCGCATGGGCACGGAAAAGCGCTTCGGCAGGGCGGTATGGGAAAGCTGTTCGTCCAGCACGTCCCGCGCCGCGATCTCCGCCGCCTGGAGTTCACTCGCCCCCTCCTCAATATAGCCTGCCATCGCACGCCTGAGCGGTTCCCACAACAGGGCGGCATAGAGAAAAGCCGGTGTGACGGGCTTGCCCTGGGCGATGCGCTCATCGGTGTTGGCCAGGGCCCGGGTCACCAGGGTGCGGGGGAAACCTTCATCTTCTTCTTCCAGACAAGCCTCGGTGGCAGGAAACAAATACTGGAACAAGCCATAGTGGCGCAACAGCTCGAAGGTCTGCAGGGCCATGCCGCCCAAAAACAGCTTCAGCACTTCATCGAACAGGCGCGCCGGGGGAATGTCCGCCAGCAAGTGCCCCAGCCTGAAGATCGCGGTCTCGCTCTCTCCCTGGATCTGGAACCCCAGCTTGGCAGCGAAACGCACGGCGCGCAGCATGCGCACGGGATCTTCGCGGTAACGCCGCTCCGGGTCGCCGATGAGACGCAGGGCACCGCTGCGCAAATCTTCCATGCCGCCGGTGTAATCCACCACCGAGAAATCGCGGATATTGTAGTACAGGGCGTTGACGGTGAAATCCCGCCGCCAGGCATCGGCTTCCAGCGTACCGTAAACATTGTCGCGCAATATGCGACCGCTTTCCGTCACCAGGGCGTCTTCGCTGCCATTGCCCTCGTCATCATCGGCCTGGGCGCGAAAGGTGGCCACCTCAATGGTCTCCGGCCCGAAACGCACATGGGCCAGGCGGAAGCGCCGGCCGATCAGGACGCAGTTGCGAAACAGTTTTTTCACCTCTTCCGGACGGGCATCGGTGGCCACGTCGAAATCCTTGGGCTCGCGTCCCAGCAACATGTCACGCACACCGCCGCCCACCAGATACGCTTCAAACCCGGCGTTTTTCAGGCGGTACAGCACTTTCAAGGCACAGTCGCTGATATTCGCCCGTGAGATGATGTGCTCGGCGCGGGGGATCACCCGCGGCGTGGAACTTTTGCTATCTTCAATGACATCCAAAGCTGATCAACCACTTGTGAAATAATCCAGTGCGTGTTGCCAGGGTCTGGCTTGCCCGCAGCGCATTCCCGCACTCCCTTGGATTCAACAGACAGCACAGCGCCTCGAGGACCGGCACGCCCCGGGAGCCAACGCGCCGTGGGCTGAGAGAAGCTCGCGGCTTGTGCGACCAAGCCGGCGGCGTATAATACCGTTTTTCCGCCGACCGTGCTCCCTTCGTCTAGCGGTCAGGACGCCGGCCTCTCACGCCGGTAACAGGGGTTCGATTCCCCTAGGGAGCGCCAATTCCGCCTGAACGCCCCCCGCCGTGCCTTCCGGTTTATCGGCCGTGCCCGGCACAACATTGAAAGCGGCCGGGTTGAGAATAACGGCACAAAGGCCGATACCACTCATACACCCTATTCTCCCGCAGGCCCGCACGATGCAAATCAACTCCGCCCTTGGCAACGCCCTCCACGGCATCAACAACGGCATGTCGGATCTGCGCAGCCATGCCGCCGACATCGCCAGCGTGAAAAATGCCAAAGGAACGGATCTCTCCGGCCTCACCGCCCCCTTGGTGGAAATGCAATCGGCCCAGACCCAGGTCCAGGCCTCGGCGGCGATGATGAAGACGGTGGACGAAACGCTGGGCAGCCTGCTGGACGAGTACGCTTAGCAGCTTGTTGTCAGTCTGCGGGTAAGCGCCGCTCCAGCGTCCGCGCCATCTCCCGCCCCCGTTCCACATCCACGAAGCACAGCAGCAACGCCCCCACCGCGAACAAAACCACCACCGCCAGCAAGGCCACCCGCGCACTGCCCGAGATAAGCCCCACCGCCCCCATCAGCAGCGGCCCCAGCACCGCGGCAAACTTGCCCAGCATGTTGTAAAAACCGAAGAACTCCGCCGATTTGTCCGCCGGGATGATACGGGCATAGAGGGAACGGCTGAGGGCCTGCACGCCGCCCTGCACCAGGCCGATGGCCACGGCCAGACCGTAAAAATCCGCGACCGTGTCCAGGGTCATGGCCCACAAGGTCACCGCAATGTACACGGCGATGGCGCCCAGCACGGCCCTCTTGGGACCAAAGCGCGTGCCAATGCGGCCAAAGACCAACGCCGCGGGGAAACCCACAAACTGGGTGATCAGCAAGGCGACAATGAGATGCTGAAAATCAAACCCCAAAGACAGGCCGTAATCCACCGCCATGCGGATGATGGTGTCCACCGCATCGATATAACACCAGTAGGCCGCCAAAAACAGCGCCACCACCTTGAGCGCCCGGATTTGCCGGAAGGTATCCACCAGTTGCCGCCAGCCGCCGCGGACAGCCGCCGCCACACCTTCGGAGACCCCGGCAGCAGGCTCTTGGACGAACAAAAACAGAGGCAGCGAAAACACCACCCACCACAGCGCCACCATCAGAAACGACACCCGCACGGCCTCCGCCGCATTGCTCAGACCGAAGGCCGCCGGCCACAAACTCATGGCCACGTTCACGGCGAACAGTACGCCGCCCCCCAGATAACCCAGGGCGAAACCGAAAGCAGAAACGCGGTCGTAGTCTTTGGGTCCGGCCACGCCGACGATGAGGGCGTCGTAAAATATATTGCCCCCGGCAAAGCCGATGCCCGCGAACAAATACAACGAGGCGGCGATCCACCACTCACCCTGTTCAACAAAAGACAATCCCCCCGTCATCACCACACCCAGGGATGCAAAGGCCAGCAAAAAACGTTTGCGCGCGCCGGCCCGGTCCGCCATGGCACCCAACAGCGGCGCCAGTAAAACAATCACCAGGCTGGCAATGGAGTTGGCCAGACCCAAGCGAAAAGTGCTCTCCGTGGCCGCCACCCCCACGCTCCAATAATTTTTGAAAAACACGGGAAAAAAGCCTGCCATCACGGTGGTGGCGAAGGCGGAATTGGCCCAGTCGTACAAGGCCCAGGCAAAGACGCGTTTGCGGTACATGCGACACTTTCAGCGAAAAGCAGCAGTGTAGCGCCGCCCCGGGAAATTGGAACTGGGAGCCTGCCGATGAGGAGACCACCTCATTGGCAGGCTCCCAGGCAACGGTCACCACCACTTCGGTCCCGAGCCCGCGTGGGGGATGCTGTGGCAACGCTCGCAGATGAACAGGCTGAAGGACACTTTGTCATGGCAGCGGCCGCAATACTGGCCTTTGAGGATTTTTTCCATGTTGATGGGGTTGGCCCCTTCCCGGGGAAGGAAAATCTCGTTGTGGCAGTTGCTGCAGGCCAGCCACTCGGTGTGGGCTTTGTGGGGAAAGCGCACGTAGGGCATCTGGGCGGTGTTGGTCATGATGATGTCCAGGTCCATCACCTGCATCAGGGTCCCGCCACCCCATTCGTCGCCGTCCATGCTCACGCGCGGTGCGATATCACCCTCCCGCAGGGCACGCACCCAGTCCACTTCATCACGCCGGTCTTTGGGAAACGTCCCCATGGATTCGGCCGGATCCTGCAATCGGGTGATGGCGGCGTTGCCGGGGTCGTGGATGCCGTCATAGGCCAGGGGGGTACGGGGCGGCGCCACGTCCTGGCGGGCCCAAGAGGTGGACAAAACCACGGCAGCCAACAACAGGGCAAACGCCATGGGCAGAGGGGTTGTTTTCGTCCGTCGAGTCTGTCGCATGCCGGGGCCTCCGTTTCCATTTGCCAAGAGATCGGACCCGGGCGAAAAGCCCGGTCAGTAGCTGTTTCGGCGGCGCAGGCACGTTTTTGATGTTGAACGGGGCAATCTAACTGTGAATACCCCACCGGCTAAAGCCGGTGGCTTCGGGTTACGGCAATACGCCGGATTGATCGGCCGTACGGCCGATTGTCCCCTCTCCCAAGACCGGGAGAGGGTGAGGGTTCAAATTTCAACCTCGGAGCATGCTCACCCCTCACCCCGTCCCTCTCCCCTCAAGGGGAGAGGGGGTAAAAGCAACCATGCCGCCTAAAGGCGCGGGATTTACTGATCCCCTATCAAAGACATTAAAGGGTGTTGAAAAAGACCTTCCTGGTCTTGTTCAAGGCCGGCCGCCACATACACGGTTTGCGGCGGCCTTGCATGTTCAATCATTTGTCGTCACTGAAGCATGACGGCGCCTCCATACACCGGACGCAGCTTGTTGAGAAACTTCGTTTCTCAACAAGCTGTTAAGGGTAGGGATGGAGGTTGTGCAGGGACACGCTTTCTCCCGGGCGCACCACTACCCGTACATGATGGCGGTTGAAGTCCCGCGCATTGGTGAGCCCGCAGGCATGGGCCAGGCGGTCCACCTCCACATTCAACCAGCGGGCGTAATGGGCTACCCGCTGGGCCTTGGACGCCACATCCAGGCCCTTTTGCAAACGGGGATTGTGGGTAGTGATACCAGTGGGACAGGTGTCCAAATGGCACTGCAGAGACTGGATGCAGCCCAGGGCAAACATGAAACCGCGGGCGGTGACGGTGAAATCGGCGCCCACACACAGGGCCCAGGCCACATCCTTGGAGGTCACCAGCTTGCCCGAGGCCACCACCCGGACGCGCGCTTTCAGGCCGGATTCCAACAAGATGTTGACCAGCATGGGCAGGGATTCGCTCAGCGGCAGGCCCACGTGATCGGCGAGGATCTGGGGCGAGGCGCCGGTACCCCCGTCACCACCATCCAAGGTAATAAAATCGGGCGCGCTGTCCGCGCCGCGGCGCAGGATGGCATCACACAGGTGACGCATGCCGGCGTCGTCTCCCATCACCAATTTGATGCCCACCGGCCGGCCGGTGACGCAGCGCACCCGGTCGATCATGTCCAGCAGGTCCTCGTCGTTCCTGATTTCGGGGTGGCGGTTGGGGCTGGAGGAGGTCTGATGGGCGGGAATGCCACGGATGCGGGCCACTTCTTCCGAGACCTTGGCCGCCGGCAGCACTCCCCCCCGGCCGGGCTTGCCCCCCTGGGACAGCTTGATTTCAAAGGCGCTCACCTGCCGGGCCAGCTCCCGCAGACGACGGTCCGAGAGCCGGCCCTGCTCGTCGCGCGCGCCGTACTTGGCGGTACCAATTTGAAAAATGAGATCCCCGCCGCCCTCCAGATGATAGGGCGACAAGCCCCCTTCACCGGTGTTCATCCAAATGCCCGCCGCCGCCGCTCCCCGCGCCAGGGCCCGCACCGCAGGGGCGGACAGGGCACCGAAACTCATGCCCGAAACATTGACGATGGAAGACGCCTCGAAGGGCCGGTCGCAGACCGGGCCGATCACCAAGGGAGGCGCCGGCTGGCGGTCCTCCTCCAGGGTGGCGTAGGGGGCATTGACAAAAATCAGCGTGCCGGGCTGGCTGAGATCATTGGTGGAACCGAAGCCGATCATCCCGCCCAGATTCTTGGCGGTGCGGTACACCCAGGCCCGGGTGGCGCGGTCAAAGGGTTGTTCCTCGCGGTCGTTGGCGAAAAAGTATTGGCGGAAATAATCGCCCTGGCGTTCCAGAAAATAGCGCAGCCGGCCGATGACGGGAAAATTGCGCCGCACGGCATGCTCAGTCTGGGTCATGTCCTGCACGAACATGACAATCAGGGCCAGCATGACAATGCCCGCCAGCCAGCCCATTACCACAATAACCAGGTGAACGGTTTCCATGCCCGTGTCCTAATGAAGGGTCAATCAGTGCATCGGCCCCGGCCGGGGCGGGGTTTACCCGCTGCGTCCCGGCTGAAGCGCGGGCGCCACTTCGGTATGCTGGAGGCCCGGCCCGTTCATACCGTGTTGCACTATCACCGGCGCAGTGAAGAGCTCTATCACGTGACCGCGGGGCGGGGCCGCCTGACCCTCCTGGGCGATGCGCAGTTCGAGATCGGCCCGGGCGATACCGTGCACATTGCACCGGGCACGCCCCACGCCCTCCACAACCCCGGGCCGGAGGACTTGCGCGTGTTGTGTTGCTCCGCCCCCGCTTACGATCACGCCGACACGGTGCTGCTCGGGGGTCAGACCACCTCCACCAGGGGCTCGCCGCATTCCCGCTGAATGACGTCCCGGGCGCAGTCCCGCAGCGCCACGGCCGCGGCCCAGTCCGCCCCCCGGGGCGGCAGGAGTTCGCCCACAAGCACGCGCACACCCCTCCGCCGCGGCAGCCAGCGCCCCGCGGGCAGCACGGCACGGGTGCCGCACAGGGCCACCGGCAGCACCGGCACGCCGGTGCGCACCGCCGCCAGGAACGCCCCCATGCGAAAGGGCCGGAGGCCCGGCGCCGGACCGAAGGTGCCCTCGGCAAAAAACACCAACGACAAACCGTCCGCCACCGCCTGCTGCATGCGCTCCGCGTCGGTCACGCTGCGGGCCGGATCGAAGCGCTCCACGAACAAACACCCCAGACGGCGCAACACGCTTCCCACCAGCGGCACCTGCTGCAACTCCGTTTTGGCCACGTAACGCATACCCTCGGGCAGCACCGTAAGCAGCACCAGGGCGTCAACGTAGCTGGCATGGTTGACCACCACGATGGCGGGACCGCGCCCGTCCAGGCGCGCGCGCCCCTCAGCCGCAATGGGCAGGCCGATGAGGCGCGCCAACACCGTGGCACAAAGCGCCGCCACCTTCTGCCGCCAATGCAGGCGCGGCAGGCTCCAGGCGGCCGTGAATGCCACCAGCGCCAGGGGCAGAAACACCAGCCAGGCATATGTCCCGTAGGCCCACTCTCCCGCAGCGGCGCCCAAGCGCCGGACCCAGGGCCCCAGGCCGGCACCGGCCAAGCGCAGGGCCTGGTGCCACGGCGGCAGGACACGGGAGGTGAGGCCGCCCTGTTCAAAGCGCTGGCGGGTGGCGTCCCGCCGCACCTTGCCGCTGGAGGTCTTGAGCACACTCCCCGGCGGCGCCAGCACGATGATCTCAGGCGGGCTGCCTGCCAGGCGGGCCACGGCGTCGGCCACCTGGCGGCGCAGGACCTCCCGCCGCGCCGGGTCCCGCCGCCGCGTTTCCACCACCAGCACCAGCCGTTCAGTACCGCGGGCCGGGTCCCGGCTGCCGAAGGCGGCGACACCACCGGCACGCACCTCCGGCAGTGTGCTGACGGCCTCTTCCAGCTCCTGCGGGTAGATATTGTGACCGCCGCGGATGATCAAATCTTTGACCCGGCCGGTGATGACCACCTCCCCCCCGGCCCGGTAAGCCCGGTCGCCGGAACGCAGCCATTCCCCATGGCGCAGGCGGGCCGTGGCGGCGGGATTGCGGTAATAGCCCTGGCAGGCGGAGGGGCCCTTGAATTCCACTTCCCCCTCCACCCGCTC
>DRLM01000017.1 GCA_011375345.1 Gammaproteobacteria bacterium | reverse complement strand
GGCGGGCCGCTGGCGGTTTCGTCTGTGGTTCCGGGGTCCGCCACTGGCGCCGGCGCTGCCGTTTCCACCGGCGGCGGTTCGGGCGAGGGACCGGGCCGGGGTGCGGCGCAGGCCGCCAGCAGCAAGGCTGCCGACGCGGCCCAGCCGGCAGGAAAAATCACCTTAGTAGATGTCATCGATGAATGCTTCTCCAAGCTCTTGTTTGGCATAACGGGCGGGTAACAGTTTCTTCAACTGGGCGAAGCTTTTCCGGACCCATTCGTCGTAGATGTCCTCCGCCGTCCGCCGGGCGTTGCTTTCAAACAGGCTGATGGCCTGCTCTTCGAAAGGGTACGCCTGTTCTTCCAGCAATACGTTGTACTGTTCCAGCTCTGTCGCATCCAGATCCCGGGGGCGCTCGGAGTTCAGAAGGTCGTGACTGAAGTCGGAATAAATCTGCCCGATGCGATAGGTGGAGGCGGTGGTGACTTCGGCCACGCCGTATTCCACCGCCCGCCGGTAGGCGGTCAGCGCCGCCTCCATTTTTTTGGTTTTGCGCTTGAGATTTTTCTCCAGGGGGTGGACGAGTTCGACTTTTTCAAATTCGCTGCGGGCGAATTCCGCCAGCTGATAAGCGGCGCGGGCCGCCAGCAAAATGGTGCGCGGCGAGCGCTCTTCGCCGCCGTTGCGGTTGGCTTTGCGGATGCGTCGCAGCCAGATGTTGCGGCGGCCCATGTCGCCCAGTTCCTGATAGATATCGGCCAGGCGCCAGCGGGCTTCGATGGCGTCGAGCAGGGGCGAGGGGTAGCGTTTGACGTAATCCCGGTAGACATTGCGGGCAGCCTTCAGCTCGCCGGCCTGGAAGTACAATTCCGCCGCCTGTAACAGCGCCTCCCGCCCCTCGCCGGCGTCCTCAGCCTGGCTGGACCAGGCCGCCAGTTCCGCGGCCGCCTCCCTCACGGCGCCGGTTTTCTGCAGGGCCAGAGCGAGCTTGATGGGAATTTCCCGGCTCAAAGCGTGCCCGGGGTGAGCTTTGCGGAAGGCTTTGAGTGCGGTGATGGCGGCGGGCCAGTCTTCCAGCGTCAGCAGGGCGGTGGCGGCATCGAACTGGGCGGTGGTCGCGATCTCTGTCCCGGGCGCCGCCTGGCTCGCCCGTTCGAAGTGCTGCACCGCAGCGCGCAACTCACCGGCTTGCTCGGCGGCCGCGCCCTGCTGGTATATGGCGGCGGCGAGCCGCTGCCGCAGGGCGGCTTCATCCACGCTGTGGGGCGCAAGCAGCCGGAGGGCCTGTCGATAGCTGTGTTCCGCCTCGGCGTAGCGGCCGCTGTCAAACTGAACGTGGCCCAGCACGGTCCAGCCGCTGCGACGCAGTTCCGGGTCGGCGTCCGGGTGCTGTTGCACCAAGGTGGTGGCCGTGCGCGCCGCGTCTTCGGCGCGTTTCAGCGTCCACAGATCCTCGGCGGCACGGGCGAGCACGGTGGGGGTGCGGGGGTCGCCGGGGTAAGCCGCGGTAAAGCGCGCCGCCGCCGCCAGTGCTTTTTCCCGCCAGCCGTTTTGGGCCTCGGGCGGGGCCGCCTGCTCCGTTTGCCGCTGGAAGGCCAGCAGGGCGGCGTAGGCGGCTTCTTTGCTGTGCTCGTGGGCGGGATAATCGTAGGCCACCTTGAGGTATTCGCCGGCCGCTTCATCGAACTTCCCGGCCTCGAACAGCAGCTCCGCCAACAGGAACCGTTTCGCCGCCGCCTCAGGGGCGTCGGGGAAGGCATCGAGGAAGAGGCGGTACCAGTGTTCGCCGTCCGCGAAGTCTTGTGCCGTACCGTCTCTTTGCGCCCTGGCGTGAGCATAGCGTCCCAGTTCGTCCAGATAGACTTTGACCTGTTCAAACACCGGGGCACTGTCCGCCGCCGGGTTGGCGGCCCAATAGGGACTGGTGGGCGCGTAGTGTTGAACGTAGAGTTTCTTCGCATCCAGTTCCCGGGCGGTGAACACCCCCCCTTCATGGTAAGTGGCAATGACCCGGGCAGCGACCGCCGGGGCCTGGGGATGGTTGGGATGGCGCTCCACAAAGGCGCGATAGGTCTCGGCGGCGTCTTCGATGCGCTCCTGTTTGAGATACAGCGCCGCCAGATCAGTGTACAACCGGTGTTCGTACGGACGTGGTCCCAGTTTTTCAAAAAGGCGCTCCAGGACACTGACGCCACCGAGCTGGGCCAGGCTCAGGCTGCTTACGCGCAGCACGTCGGAGACGAGTTCCCGGTCGCCTTCGTCCAGCGCTTCCTGTCCCTCGCCCAGCTTGGCGTCCAGCATCACCATGAAGGATTGCAAGGCGGCTTCCAGGTGATTGGCCTTGTACAGCGCCCAGCCGTGTTTGTAGAGGGATTTCTCGTAATAAGCTGATTCAGGGCCGCGCACCACCACCGCGCCGTAGGCTTCCGCCGCCTGTTTGGGCAGGTTGAAAGTGAACAGCAGTTCACCCCGGCGGAACTGTGCTTCGTCGTGGTAGCCGCTGTCGGGATAATCGCGGGTCAGGCGGGTCAGGGCGGCCAGGGATTTTTCCAGCTCGCCTCCGCGGTCGTGCGCTTTGGCCAACTGGTACAGCACCCGGTCGTTGCCGGGGCTGTCCGGCAGCGTCTGCAGCAGTCGCTCGTATTTGGCGGTGACCGGTTCGTATATGACAAAGGCCGCCGTGGTGTTGGGCGAGGATTTGTCCAGAAAGCGGTTGAAGCGGAATTCGGCGCGGATCATGGCCAGATCGGCGATGCGCCGCCGCGTGGCGTTCTTCAGGGTGCTGTCGCCGGGGTAGGCCAGAAAAGCCTCGTAAGCGGCGATGGCTGGATTGTAGTCCGCCTTGTCCCCGGCGTTTTGGGCCTGGCGGTCCAGAGATTGCGCCAGGCCGAGCTGGGCCTGGGCCAGCCGTTGCCGGGTCCGCTCCCTTTGCTTGTTCAGGGTCTGCCGCAGGCGTGTGACCAGATAGTCCAGTTGTTCCTCCGCCAGGTCCCGGGCGCGCTCAAGCAATGCATCCTGACGCGCCTTTAAGCGGGAGAAGTTTTTGTCGAAGCCCTTGAAGCCGCGGGTTGCGGCCTGGGCGCTGCGTTGCAAGCGGGCCTGGTTGCGGCCGGCTTCCGCCAGGGCTTTTTCAAGCTCTTCGATAGCCGCCCGGGTCTGGGCCACGCGCTCGGGGAATTGCTGGTGTAGCTGCCAGATGAACCGACCGCGCAGGAATTCGTATTTTTGGGCCAGTTCCTCATGATCAACGATGTAGCCCTTGAGGCGCGCCAGGCGGATTTCCACCCGCTCCAGCAGGCTCATGGTCTGCATCTGTTCGCTGGTGGCCAGCGCGGCGACGTCTTCGCTGGCCTGGGCCCGCGCCAGCGCTCTTTTGTACCGTTTAACCGTCTGGGCGAAACCTGCCTCATCCAGGGTGCGGGCGCGGGCCATGGCGCGGGGGGCCCGGTCCCAGTAGTCGGCCTGGCGCGCTTCCGCCAGATCGCGGTAGGCCACCAGATCGCCGCCCCAGGTTTCCAGGGACCGGATCAAGTACTGTGTGTCCCGGTAACTGCCCAGGGCGGCCTGGAACACCGGATCCAGCAGCGTGTTGACGGCCAGAATGCTCGGCGGCCCCGGGGGCAGTCTCTCCACCTTCCAATAGCGGCCCGCTTCTTCGGCACCGGGGTTGGCGGCCAGCAGGGCCTGGATGTAATCGGCCAGGGCGGCGTCGGTGCCCAGCTCCAACAGGGTCTTGTCGGTGGCGGCCAGACTGTCGAGAGCACGCCGGTACTGGCTCACGGCCTGGTCAAAGGCGCCGGATTCATAGCGGGCCCGGGCGCTGCCCAGCAGGGCTTCGTGGGTGACGGCATCGAAGGCGTTGCCCGTCGTCAGGCTGTCCCAGTGCTTGAGGGCGGCGTCATAATCCCGCTGCCGGAAGGCAGTCCATCCCAGGGCCAGCTGGGCCGCGCGATAGCGGGTTTCGCCCCTGCCCACCTGCGCCAGCCACGATGCGGCGCTGTCCGGCTGCCCGGCGCGCAGCAGGCGATACCCCAGGGCGGCATTCAAGGGACCGTGGTAATCCGCCAGGGCGGAGCTCGCGCCGGGCGCCAGGCTTTCAAGCAGCGTCAGCCCCTGTTCCTGCCGCCCGGCACCGAGCCGGGCCAGCGCCAGGTTGTAACGGGCCAGTTCGCTCCAGGCACCTTGCCCGCCCACCGCCTGGAAAGCCTTGGCGGCGTCCCCGTAGCGGCCGCTGCCCAGCATGAGCAGGCCGCGCAAGAAATCCCGCTCGGCCCGGTCATTGCCCCGGGGCAGATCTTTCAAATGGTGCAGCGCCCCTCGGGCGGCGCCCAGATCGCGTTCGAAGTAACGGTTCCAGGCCAGGCTCAACCAGCTGCGGGCGGGGATGCGCTCGCCCTGGCGGGCGGCCCGTTCCAGTTGTTCCACGGCAGCCTGCGGCAAGCCCCAGGCTTCGTACAAGGTGGCGAGGTTGAGGGCGACCCAGGGGTCATCGGCCGCCTGCGTGGACAGCCGTGAGATGGCGCTGAGGTAATGCTGACGGTAGAGATCGAAAGCCGCCTCCCGGCGCTTGAGATCCGCCAGGGAAGACGCCGCGGGAGGCGCTTTGGCAGCCGCTGCCGGCAATGCACTGGCAATGCACAGTACGGCGGCGCACCAGCGCTTGTTGTTATGGAGCTTGATCATGACAGGACCGCGACTATTCCCATTCTTTGAGTTCGACGCGGGGTTCACCGCCTTTGTCGGCGACGAACTTCATTTCGATGTGTTTGGGTGCCAGTTCCTTGTCGAACTGGCCGCTGACGCTGCCCCGGCTGACTTTGCCGGCGGCATTGGTGCTGGCGAAGGTGGCCGCAAACCGGTGCGTGCCAATGGGAAGGTTGCCGGCAAAGAGCTGCTGCACGCCGCCGCGGCGCAGGGCGGCCTGCTCGCGGGCGGTATAGATGTAATTTTTCACCGTGCGGTTGTCCACTTTCAGCTCCACGCTGTCCAGGGACAGGTCGCTCAGTCCGTCCACCGACACGTAAAAGTTCACCTGGGTGGAAGACGGGGTCAGAAGTGATTCCTGCAGTTTGTAAAGATCAGTGCTGAGATCGATAACGTCTTGTTTCAAGGACTTCACTTTGTCCTCGAGGCTGCGGAATTCCGGATCAGGTGTGAGGGTGAAGCGGTCCGGAATGTTTCCCTTTGGCGATTCGGCGGCGCCGGCCAGGGGCAGCAGGGCCAGCGTCAGTAACAGGACGATTAACTTTCTCACGGTGATACCTCGATGCTCAGCTGTATTCAGGTTCGCATGCTTCGACGGCGGGTGGATCGACGCGACCGGCGCGGCACGGTTGTCCGTTTCCGCTGCGCGGTTTTTTAAAGGCTCCCCCAATGTGCTTCAACCTGGCCGTCGGCGTCTTTGGCGCCGTCAGGCCCGCTTAAACGGCCGCGCCCGTCACGGGGCGGCGTTGGTTCGATGATGACTTGTACTTCGCAACATATCCTTGAAACTCTGACAAGTGAATCCTTGGTGCCATTGTTATCGACGCCGGCGGCGGACGACATAAGCGCATGCGACGGCAGCGCCCGGCGCCGGGATGGCCCACGGCCCGCGGGCGTGGCGACTGCGCTATGGGAGCAGGGAGGGAACGGCGAAAGCGGCCGGACAAATCATCAGGCCTGCGGCCTACAGAGAAACCGGCGGTGGGTTTGAGCGCTTGTCGCGGACAAGCGGCAGGCGCTGTCGTGAACCGTGGACAGGCGCCCTGATGACGTTCGTGCCGCGGGCATCGCCCGGGCGTAAGCGCCGTATCACTGTCCGCCGCGCTGCAAGCCGCGCGGGGAAGAGGTGCATTGAAGCTATTAGTGTGGCGTCCTGCCAAAGGGATCATGGCCTGTTCTAATAGTAATTGTTCCCGACACGGGGGCGTTTGGCTTACCCTTGCGACGTCGCGTTTGTCAGCGCGCTGGAAGGAATGCTATCCAGGTCGCGGCAACAGCATACACCAAATATTTGGCCAAGGGTACGCGGTGACGGACGTGTTAGACTTCTTATCCTCAAATTTTCCGAGGCGTCCTTTTTGTTGTCTTGCACATCAGCGCAACACCTCTTTAAACGTGTACATCTGGTACCACTAAGTGCATTGGCCCTGGCCGGCCTTGTGGCCTTGTCCGGCGCCAATCAGGAATGGTTTTATACGATAAACCGTCTAAGTGTTTATGCCTTCCCGGGCTTTTGGGCCAACTGGACGGTATTGGGCGACGCCCTGCTGGTCCTTGCCCTGACATTGCCGTGGGTGGGCCGGCGTCCCGGGCTGGTATGGAAGATGTTTTGCGCGGCCGTGGTGACGGCGGTTCTGATTCAAACAGGCAAAATCGTGTTCAATGTGCCCCGGCCGCCAGCGGTGTTGCCGCCGGAGAGCTTCTTTTCCGTGGGACCGGTGTTGTCTTCCAAAGCCTTCCCTTCGGGACACACCGCCACTGCCTTCATGTTTGCGGCAGTGATGAGCGCCTGTTTTCCCTCGCGGGGCTTGCGCATCGCCTTGCTGATCATGGCAGCCGGTGTCGGTGTGTCCCGCATTATGGTCGGTGTGCACTGGCCGCTGGACGTATTGGTCGGCGCCGCGGTGGGCTGGTGGGGCGCGCTGGCGGGAATGTGTCTGGCGGGACACTGGCGCTTTGGAATGACCCGCGCCGGGCAGCAGGTACTGGCGGCCTTGTTGGTTTCAGCCACCGTATACCTGCTGCTGCTTTACGACAGCCGCTACCCACAGGCGGCCCTGCTGGAGTTCATTGTGGCCGGGGTGGCGCTGAGCCTGGGTCTTCCCGGTGCCGCCCGCTTGTGGCGGCACCGGGTGACGCGGTGACTTGGCAACTGGTCGAAAAACCCCGTTTTTCAACCAGCTGGGTGCGGTGCAGAGCTGCACCGTCATGTGCAATGATGACAAGTCATTGCACAGGTGGGGCCGCCGCAAAGCGTGTTGGCGGCGGCCGGCCTTGAAAAAGGCCAGGAACCAGGAAGGCCTTTTTCAACATCCTGTTAGCCCAGCTTGCGTTTCTGCTCCATCATGTCATGGATGATGGGGGTGAGAATCAACTCCATGGCAAAGCCCATTTTGCCGCCGGGCACCACCAGGGTGTTGGGACGGGACATCCAGGAATCCTGGATCATGTTCAGGTAGTAAGGGAAGTCCTGCTTTTGCGGATAGCGGAAGCGGATGACGATGAAACTCTCATCGGGCGTGGGGATGTCCCGCGCGATGAAGGGGTTGGAGGTGTCCACCACCGGCACCCGCTGAAAGTTGATGTCCGTGCGGGAAAACTGCGGGGTGATGAACTGCACGTAGTCGGGCATGCGGCGCAAAATGGTGTCCACGATGGCTTCGGCGGAGTAGCCACGTTCGGCACTGTCGCGGTGGATTTTCTGAATCCACTCCAGGTTGACGATGGGCACCACGCCGATCAAGAGGTCCACCCACTGGGCCACGTCCACGCCCTCATGCACCACCCCACCGTGCAGCCCCTCGTAAAACAGGAGATCGGAACCGGCTTCCAGCGGCTGCCAGTCGGTGAAAGTGCCGGGCGCCGCGCCGCGCAGGGCCGCTTCTGTTTCATTGTGCACATAGTAGCGTTTTTTCCCGCCGCCGGTTTCGCCGTAGGTACGGAACAATTCTTCCAGCTTGTCGAACACATTGGCTTCGGGGCCGAAGTGGCTGATGGTTTTGTTTTCTTTGGCCGCTTCTTCGACGGCTTTTTTCATGGCGGCACGGTCAAAGCGGTGGAAGCTGTCCCCTTCCACCACTTCCGGTTTGATGCCCTCGCGGCGGAAAATGTGTTCGAAGGCGTTCTTGACAGTGGTGGTGCCGGCGCCGGAGGAACCGGTCACGGCGATAATGGGATGCTTTTTTGACATTGGCTGTGCCCTCTCTATCTCAGAAAAATCGCTGGACTTAAGGTCCAAGCCCGGCGGGATGTCGGCCATCGCCGGCTTGGCACTGACATACAGAAAACCGATGCGCCTGAGAGCCGCGCGCTCATTCTATTGTGCCAGGCGCTGCAGCGCTCCCGCCTTGTCAGGCGGCGCTGAAACCTCAGGACGCGCGGTGGCGGCAGAGCCGGCAAGTATACGCGACTCAGCGGGCTTTTTCCTCGCTGAGGCCGGGCAAAGTAGCATGACGGGGCCGCATGCTTGATCTCTCCCCGCTTCCGGTGCCATCATTCCGACTCTTAAAGGATTCGCGTGCTGCGGGAGGGGGACCAGAAATGCGCGATCGTCGCACAATCAAAACAACAGGCGTGGCCTTGTGGGTGGTCTTGCTGGTGGCAGGCTGCTCTTTGAGTGGCACGTCCGTCAATGTGCGCCACCATCTGGTCAGCGGCCCGGCGGCGCCGGCCGTTGCGACGGTCTATTTTCTCCGTCCCCAAACCGAGCGGGCCATGGGCTTTTCCGACAATGCCCTGAAAATCGCGGTGGACGGCGATCATCTGCTCGATCTGGCCAAAGGGGATTACACCCTGATCTACATGCACCCCCGGGTGGAGGTGTCTGTGGAGCTGGAGAATAAAACCGAGGTCGGGCCCTTTTGGAAGACAGCAGTGATGAAAAAACGCTATCCCTTCACCTTTGAGGGGGGGGGAACGTATTTCATCGTCGTTGAGCCGATCAATGGGGAGTTCCGCGGGGTGTTCTTCAAAGCCCGCTCAGTGGACCGCTTCACCGCGAAAACACTGGCGGAAAACATGCGCGCCAGCGGCGTGCCGCACAACGCGCTGCTTTCCACTCTCTAACAGGGTGCTGCAAAAGGCCTCCTGGCCTTTTGCAAGGCCGGCCGCCGCGTACGCGGTTTGCGGCCGCCTCACTGTTCACTGACTTGCCGTCATTGCACGTGACGGTGCAACCCTGCACCACACCGCTGGTTGAACAACGGAGCTTTTCAACAAACTGCCAAAGCACAGGGAACGGACCCGCTTGCGGCACCGCCCGGTTCTGTTGTTTTCCCCTCGTTGTTCAAGAAGCCGAGGCCTGGGCCTGTCCTTCTCCCTTGCGTACCCGTATGCGGGTGGCCGTTGCCTCTTCCGTTACGCTTACCACGGTGTGGCCGTCGCTGGCCAGGCTGGATTTCACCTGCTCCGACGGGTCACCTGAGACGAACAGGAATTCCACTTCTTCACCCGAGCGGTGGTCGCGCAAGGCGTTGCGCGCCTTGATGTAGTGCAGCGGACAACCATAGCCGGTAAGGTCAATCACCGGCGCGGTGGCAGGGCCACCGGTGTCCAGGGTCGGCAGGGAGGCGGAAAGGTCCAGTTGCTGGTCCACCGCCTGGCAAGTGGCCGCGGCGTCCAGCATCCACTGGTCCATGCGGACGGACAGGGCTTTCATGGCGTGGTCCTCGAAATGCTGGCGCTGCGCGTTCAGGGCGGAGACGAGTTCGGCCAGCTGAGCACCCAGAGAGTTGTCGGGCAGGGCTTCGGCGAGCAAGGTGGCCATTTCCGCCAGGCTCCCGGGCGCTTCCCGGCCGGCCAAGAACAGCACCGACTGGGCCAGCAGGCGCAGCATCTGCTCGGCGCACTCGATAGCGTCCTCGGGCTGGCGCTGGAGGCGGAAGGCGTCGCGGTAGCTGCGCTCATGGGCGGCCTCGGCAAAATTGGCGGATACCAGGCTCTGCGCTGCGCCGGCACACTCGCCGCCACCCAGTTGCAGGACGCGGAACTGCTCTTCTTCGCCGTGATCGCGGGCCAGGACGGTGACCTCGCTCTCTGCCACGGTTTTGAGATCGGCCAGGAGTTCGGTCACGTGATCCATGCCGCGGCGGCGCAGCCAGTGATAGAAGCTTTCCTCACCGTTGCGGTCTTCGCGGTAGTGGCTGCTCAGGCGTGCCACGGCCTGCTCGATGCGCATGACCGGAATGGAGGGGCCCTTCAGCGCCAGCCCCCCTCCACTGCGGCCGTCGCCACCCAGGTACATTTGATAATGAGGGACGAGTTTGCCGTGCAGGCGTTTGCCCTCGCCGTAAATGCCGATGTCCCCGGTTTCCGGCTGGGCGCAGCCGTTTTGGCAGCCGCTGACGCGAATGCGCAAATCCAGGGGACCAGCGCTGAGTTTGGGGGCGATCACTTTCGACGACGTAATACCCAGACGGCAGGTGGACGTGCCGGGGCAGGCAACGATGTTGTCGCCCGTTTTCGGCTCGCCCAGACCCAGCGCGGTCAGGCCCTGGCGCAAGGGATCCAGTTTGATTTTCGCCACCCCCACCAGCATGAGCTGTTGGTCTTGGCTGGTGCGGATTTCCTTGATGCCGTGGTCCGTCATCAGTTGGGCAATGCCCCTGAGCTGCGGCGCCGTGATATCGCCGGTGGGCAGGCTGATGGGGAGCACGAACAGGCCCGCCTGCTTTTGCTCCAGAGTGTGGCGGGGCGCGCCGGGCAGGGGCAGCTCACCGGTGGTGGCGCCGGCCTGCCACTGGCCCTTGGGAGTATCGTAGTCGGCATAGGCCACCTTGGTACGGGCCAGTTCCTCGCGGTATTTCTCCAAAAAGCCTTCGGCGCCGAATTTGTCTACCAGGAATTTGATTCGGGCGCGGGCGCGGCGCTTGCGGTCGGAATATTTGTTGTGCAGGGTCAGCAGGGCTTCCATGGAGGCCAGCAGATCGCGCTCTTCGATGAATTCTTCCACGGTGATGGCGTGCCGGGGTTTGTGACCCAGGCCCCCTCCGGCGAGGATTTTGAAGCCGAAGCGGCCGTTGTTGTTCACTGCCACCACGCCCAGGTCGTGCATCAGGCCCTGGGCGCAATCGGTCTCGCAGCCGGAGAAGCTGATTTTGAACTTACGTGGCATCTGCTGGGTGAGGGGGTATCGCAAAAAGCGTTGCACAGCGCCCATGAGGTGGGTGGTGATGTCGGTGTGTTCCCTGGGGCACACCCCGGCCAGGGGACAGGCGGTGATGTTGCGGACGGTGTTGTTGCAGGCCTCGCGGGTGGTGAGCCCCGCTTCACCCAGGGCGCGCATGACCACTGCAGTCTCCCGTATGGGGACATGGTGGATTTGGATATCCTGGCGCGTGGTGACGTGGGCGCAGTCGTGTTGGGAGTAGCGCTCCAGGCAATCGCCGATCACGCCAAGCTGCGCCGCGTTCAGGCCACCGCCGGGCACTTTGATACGCACCATGTGCACGCCGTCCTGACGCTGGCCGTAAATGCCGTGCTGCAAACGGTAGGACATGAAACGGTCGCCGTCCATGCGCCCGTCCATAAATGCCTCGACCGACTCTTCATAGCGGCTGATTTCTTCGTCATCAACCAGGTTGGTGTTCGCGTTCATAATGTTGTTCACGCCCCAGGGGCGTTACTCTCCTTCATCTTCATCTGGATCTTGTTGCCACAACGCAGATTATTGACCCGGCAATCAAACAGCTCGTCCTGGGCTGTTTGATGGTCACCTGCGAATCCGCCCGCCGTTTGGCAACATGGCGGGTGTTTCGCGGGCTCCCAGTGGCTGGCCCCAATGGCGGCACCTCCCTGTGCCGCGACGTTCACCCGACAATGGTTGTGTTGCCGGCTTGAAAACGCCGCTGGACAGCGTGCGGGCCGTGGTGCGAGCCGGAAATTGTAATTCACAGGCGGCTGCTGCCCAAAGCCTCAGGCTTTGCCCCGCAAGGGAAAGCGGTCTGTCGGACATGCCGGAAAAGACAATACGCCCATTGAGCCGGTCACAGTAACAAGGCTTGTATAGTATGAAAAATAATATAATCTTATAGTTTAATCACAATTGGGTATATTTTGCCATGACCCTGCGCCAATTGCGTTACATCGTGGAAGTGGTCAAAAACGGCTTCAATGTATCCCAGGCCGCGGCCAGCCTGCACACCGCCCAGCCCGGCGTGAGCCATCAGATCCAGCTTCTTGAGGATGAACTCAAGGTGCAGATCTTCGAGCGCAAAGGCAAGCGTTTGATGGGGCTCACCCACCCCGGCCGGGCGGTGGTGGAGATTGCCGAACGGGTGCTGGGAGAGGTGGATAACATCAAGCGGGTGGGGGATGAGTTTTCCAGCGAGACCCGGGGCACCTTGTCCATTGCCACCACGCATACCCAGGCCCGCTATGCCCTGCCGGCGGTGATTCGAGCATTCACGCAGCGATACCCCGAAGTGCGCCTGGACATCCATCAGGGCAATCCGGCCCAGGTGTCGGAGATGGCCGCCACGGGCAGCGTTGATTTTGCCATCGCCACGGAGGCCATTGAGCAGTTTGCCGAGTTGGTGATGCTGCCCTGCTACCAGTGGAACCGCTGTGTGGTGGTACCACCGGGACATCCCCTGACGGAGGTGAAGCCGCTCACCTTGGAGGCCATCGCCCGCTATCCCGTCGTCACCTACGATTTCGCCTTCACCGGGCGATCAAAGATCAACAGCGCCTTCGAGGCCAGGGGTTTGCAGCCCAATGTGGTGCTGACGGCCATCGATTCCGATGTGATCAAAACTTATGTGGAACTGGGGCTGGGGGTGGGAATACTGGCGAAAATGGCCTACGACCCGAGCCGGGATGCCCACCTGGTGGCGCTGGATGCGGCCCACCTGTTCGAGCCCAGCACCACCCGTATCGGCATCCGCCGGGGGCGCTTCCTGCGTGCCTACGCCTTCGAGTTCATCCATCTTTTCGCGCCCCATCTGGATCGCGATGCCATAGTGGCGGCCTTGCAACAATAGGCCGGACGCGCTCAGCTTGCAGCGGCCTGCTCCGCATTTTCAGCGGGCACGGCATAATCGCATTCTTTTTGGGGGCAGACTTTCTCCGTGCCCCGCCGCTTGGTGGTTTTGATGGTGAGAATGGGCCAGTTGCATTTGGGGCAGGGCTCTTTCACCGGAAGATTCCACACGGCGTACTTGCACTCAGGGTAGGTGGAGCAGGAATAGAAAATCTTGCCGTAGCGGGATTTTCGCTGCAGCAGCGTGCCCTTGCCGCATGCCGGACAGGTCACGCCGGTGTCCTGGGGTTTTTCCAGTGGCTCGATGTGCTTGCATTTGGGATAGGCGCTGCAGCCGATGAATTTCCCGTAGCGCCCTGTGCGGATGTATAAATCGGCGCCGCATTTGGGGCACTCGCGTCCTTCCACTTTCTCAGGTTCAGAGGGACGCTCTTCGCCGCCCAGGCTGCGGGTATAGTTGCATTCGGGATAACCGCTGCAGCCGATGAAGCGTCCGCGCTTGCCCAGGCGGATACTCAAGGCTTTGCCACACTCGGGGCACTTCTCGTCCGTTATCTCCTGGGTGACGTCTTTGCGCGCGACGTTCTCGTCGATGTCTTTGACCTTGTCCCGGAACGGTTCCCAGAACTTGCGCAGTACCGGGTGCCAGTCCTCTTCACCGCGGGAAATGGCGTCCAGCTCGTCTTCCATGCGGGCGGTGAAGTCGTAGTCCACGTATTGGGTGAAGTAGGTGGTCAGAAAACGGTTGACCACCCGCCCCACATCGGTGGGATGGAAGCGGCGTTTTTCCAGGGTAACGTATTCGCGCTGCTGCAGCGTGGAAATGATGGCGGCATAGGTGGAGGGCCGGCCGATGCCGTGCTCTTCCAGGGCCCGCACCAGGGTGGCTTCGCTGAAGCGCGGTGGTGGCTCGGTGAAATGCTGTTCTGAACGCAGTTTCACCAGCTTCACTTTGTCGCCCTCTTGCAAAGGCGGCAGCATTTTCTCTTCGTCGCCGGTTTTGGCGTCGTCCACCCCTTCCTGGTAGACGGCCATGAAACCCGGCTCGGCAATGGTGGAACCGGTAGCCCGGAAAACGTGGGCGCCGTCGGTGCCGGGGTTTAGATCCACGCTCACCGTGTGCAAAGTGGCGTGGATCATCTGGCAGGCGACGGTGCGCTTCCAGATCAGATCGTAGAGTTTGAACTGATCGGCGCTCAAGTGGGCTTTGACCGAGTCCGGCGTCTGGCTGGCGGTGGTCGGCCGGATGGCTTCATGGGCCTCTTGCGCGTTTTTGGACTTGGTTTTGTAAACATTGGGTTTTTTCGGCACCGCTTTGGCGCCGTAGCGTCCGGCGATAAATTCCCGCAGCGCCGCCACGGCTTCTTGCGCCAGATTCACCGAGTCGGTCCGCATGTAGGTGATCAGGCCCACGGCGGCGCCATTGATGTCCACCCCTTCGTAGAGCTGCTGGGCGATGCGCATGGTGCGCTGGGCGGAAAAGCCCAGTTTGCGGGAGGCTTCCTGTTGCAAGGTGGAGGTGATAAAGGGCGGTGCGGGGTTGCGCTTGCGGGACTTCTTCTCCACCTTGGCGACGGTGAGCTGGCCCTTGGCGGCAGCAGTGAGGGTTTTTTCGATTTCAGCGGCCTGTTCGGCCCTGGTGACGCTGAACTGGGTCAGCTTCTTGCCCGCGTACTGCTGTAGTTTGGCGACGAACTTGTCTTTGCCCCTGGCCGAGTCCGCTTCGATGGTCCAGTACTCGCGCGGAGTGAATTTCTCGATCTCTTCCTCGCGCTCCACGATCAAGCGCAGAGCCGGGCTTTGCACGCGTCCGGCGGACAGGGACGGGCGGATTTTTTTCCATAGCAGGGGCGAAAGATTGAAGCCCACCAGGTAATCCAGAGCCCGGCGGGCCTGCTGGGCGTTGATCAGGGCCAGGCCCAAATCGCGGGGTTGGGCCATGGCCTCCTGGATGGCGCGCTTGGTGATCTCGTGAAACACCACCCGTTTGACCGGTTTGTCCCTGAGCACACCTTTTTCCCGCAGCAGTTCACACAGATGCCAGGAAATGGCTTCGCCTTCCCGGTCCGGGTCGGTGGCAAGGTAGAGGGCATCGGCCTTTTTCAGCGCCTTGGCAATGGCGGCCACATGCTTTTCATTTTTTTCTATGGGCTGATACTTCATGGCGAAATCGTGCTCGGGATCGACTGCGCCCTCCTTGGGCAGCAGGTCGCGCACATGCCCATAGGAAGCGAGTACTTCAAAGTCCTTGCCCAGGTATTTCTTGATGGTTTTCGCCTTGGCCGGCGATTCCACAATGACCAGATTTTTACTCATCAGCCTTAAGGGGTTGGTTAACGGGGTCAATAGGTGACGCGGTCAGGTGCCGTGCTGCAGCCGTCGCGCCGCAGCCCTGTATCGCCACGCCAGGAGAATTAGTTTAGTGCAGCGCGCCGGGGGTGCCTTCGAACACCAGGTCCTCCATCCAGGCGAAGGCCGCTTCCTTGCCGGGCTGGTTGAACAGCACCATGAGGATGACCCATTTGAGGTCGGTGAGGTCAGTGTCTTCCTCCCCCAGCGCCATGACGCGATCAATGACCATCTCGCGGTTGGCGGGATCCAGTACACCCAAGTGCTCGAGAAAGGTCAAAAAGCCGCGGCACTCCACGTCCAGCCTTTCGCACTCTTCCGCGGTATAGATCCTGACCGCATGGCGGGTGGTGAGGGGCGAGGTGGCGGCGCTCTCGCGCAGGCTGGCCAGTTCCTCCAGCCAGGCGAAGGCCTTGTCGATTTCCCCCCCGGGGAAACCCGCCCGCTGCAATTCTGCCTTCAGGGAGGCCTGGTCCGCCTCCTCGTCCATGTCTCCGTACATGTAGTTTTCAAGCAGATACATCAGGATGTCCAACACGTTTTCTTTCATTTTGAGGTCTCTGGTTCGAGCCGGGAATAGAATCCGCCGGGCGCTGCGGCAACGAGTCCATGCAATTCCAGTTCCAAAAGAATGGAGGAAACCCGCTCCGCCGTCAATCCACTGCGCTCCACCACCAGGTCCAGGGGCACAGGCTCATAACCCATGCAATCGAGCAAGTCCTGGTGGGGGATGGCGGCTGCCTGGGCGGCATCGGAGCGGGGCGCCGCCGCAGCCGCGTTCCGGACAAACTGGGCGATGCTGCCCAGTTCCCCGACGATGTCTTCAGCCGATTCGATGAGTTTTGCGCCCTGCCGGATGAGCGCGTGGCAGCCCCGCGCCAGGGGGTTGTGAATGGAGCCGGGAATGGCGAACACGTCCCGCCCTTGCTCCGCCGCCAGGCGCGCGGTAATCAGCGAACCGCTTTGCGGTGAGGCTTCCACCACCAAGGTGCCAAGACTCAGGCCGCTGATAAGCCGGTTGCGGCGGGGGAAGTGCGCGGGACGGGGCGGGGTGCCCAGTGGAAACTCCGACACCAGCGCGCCCTGCCGGGCGATGGCTTCGGCCAGCTCGCGGTGTGCCGAGGGATAGATCCGGTCGGGCCCCGTGCCGATGACGGCCAGGGTGATCCCGCCGCCTGCGAGGGCACCGGCGTGGGCGGCACCGTCTATACCCACGGCCAGCCCGCTGGTGATGGCCAGCCCCTGCCGGGCCAGCTCACGGCTGAAAGCGCGGGCATTGTCCAGCCCGGCGGGGCTGGGGTTGCGGCTGCCCACCACGGCCACCTGGGGATGGCTGAGGCAGGCGGGCTCGCCCTGCACGAACAGCACCGGCGGCGGGTCTTTGAGTTCTTTCAGCAGGGCGGGGTAGCGGGCGTCGTCCAGGGTGATCAAATGATGAGCGGGTTGTTCCGCCCAGCGCAGATCCTGGTCCACACCGGACCGATCGAAGCGCGTCAGCGCGGTCCGCACCCGTTCGGGGAGTTCCCCCGGCCGGGCGGCGGCGTCGAAAATGGCGATGGGGTTCCCACAGCGTTCCAGCAGGCGCTGAACACCCTGCGGCCCCAGGTGTGGGGTGCGCACCAGGGCCAGCCAGTGGGCGAGTTTGTTGTTATTGTCAGGACGCTGCGCCATCCCGGGTGCCTCCAGGTGGCCGCCGCGACGGCTGATAAGGTCAGGGGTTGCCGACGGTGTCGTGCAATCGGATGTCGCGGCTGGCCTGTGTGACCAGGCCATAGCTTACCCTGTCGAAGGTCCGAAATACCATGATAAGGCCGGAGCGGGCATCGGGCAGCGTGACGGTTTGGCCTTTTTTCCTGGCGGTGATCAAATCCCGCACCTTGTCGCCGGAGCGAAAGGCCGCAAACACGTGACCGGGCCGCACGCCGTCGGCGTGGCCGCGGTTGAGCACCACCACCTGGAATTGGCCCACCCTCGCGACGGCATCAAACATGGCGATGATGCGGCCGTGGATGTCCGTTTCCGGGGCGCGGGGGATGAAATGCGTATCGAGGGTTGAATTCTCCGGGAAGGGCAGCAGCCGGTCGCCGATCAGCACTTCCCGCGAGGAATCCAGGAAAGTCAGCGTGGTGGGGTCGCCAAAGGCCTCCACCCGGGCTGTCCCCACCCGGAGCGCTTCGTAGCCGATGATTTCATCATCCTCGGTGTCCGGATCCCGGTAAACCCGGCCGGTGCGGAAGGCCTGGTAGCGGGCGGTGGACTTGTCCATCATGCCGCGGGCATAGACAGTATCGTTGGCGGCGGCCACCAGATGGCCCTCTTCCATGGCGACAATATAGGGGGCGTGGTCGACTTCTTGTTTGCCCACCACATATACGTCCAGGAGAAACTGCTGGATGGCGTCCATGGGTAAAGTGGGGATGGCGCGCTCCAGCTTTTCGATGCGCACCTGGGGGGACAGTTTCTCGGTATTCAGGGCCGGTGACATTTTGAATGCCGGCCGGGCGTTTTCCGGCGCCCGTTCCAGCATCAACACCGGCTCGCCGTTGCGCATGACCAGGGAGATCACATCGCCGGGATAGATCAAATGGGGGTTTTCAATGGCGGGGTTGATATACCAGATGTCCGGCCATTTCCAGGGATTGCGGAGAAAGCGCGCCGCGATACCCCAAAGCGTATCACCCGGAACCACCACGTAGCGGCCGGGGTGATCAGGGTTGAGTACCACAGTGTCGGCCCGCGCCGGGCCCGCCAAAGCCGCCAACATCAGGGCCAGCAATGCGGGGCGGAGCACAAGGGCGAACGGAGAGCGTGGTGGTCTGTCCAAATGATGCCGCGGCACGGTATGACTCCCTGGGTAGCGTGGCGGATACCCCGGCGAGGATGCAGAAAAGCACGCCTGGCTTGGAGTACCGGTCCCTGATTCGATACTATTCGTCGGATTGGCTGCGCGTGCAATACGCGGCCATCCACCGCTAGCAGTATATACGGCAATTTACCCCAGACCTTGACGGAATTCACATGATCCTGCCCATTCTTCATTTTCCCGATCCCCGCCTGCGCTTGGTGTCCAAACCGGTGGCCGCGGTGGACGCTGACATCCGTGGCCTGCTGGACGATATGCTGGAGACCATGTACGCGGCCCCGGGCGTGGGTTTGGCGGCACCCCAGGTGAATGTGCCGAAGCGGGTGATTGTGGTGGATGTGAGCGAAGCCGGCAATGACCCCCACTACTTCGTCAACCCCGAAATCGCCTCCCGCGAGGACGTCTCGGATCTGGAAGAGGGTTGTCTTTCCGTGCCCGGTGTCTATGAAAAAGTGGAGCGGGCCGAACGCATCCGGGTGAAGGCGCTGGGACGCGACGGCAAGCCTTTTGAGATGGAGGCCGACGGCCTGCTGTCGGTATGTATCCAGCACGAGGTGGACCACCTGGACGGCAAGCTGTTTGTGGATTACCTCTCCCCGCTCAAGCGCCGCCGCATCGGGAAGAAAATGGAGAAGCTGCGCCGGCGGACCTTATGATGAGACCCGCTGCGCCGGCAGGGCACACAGGGCGGGGTCGGTGGCCACCCGTTCTTCCACCAGGGTGCGCAAATCCTGCAAACGGCGGTGGAAATAGTGGCAGGCGCCGTCCATAAACGCCACCTCCGGCGCCGGGTAAGTCCGGGCTGACCAGCGCAGCACTGCCTTTGCGGGCACCAACTCATCGTCGGTGCCCTGCACCACCAGCCAGGGGCAGCCGGGGGGCTCCAGGGTGGAGAAGTCGAACAGGTTGATGGGGGGCGCGACGGTAATGAGCCGGTCCACGGCAAAGGCCTGCGCCGCCCGCAAGGCGACGTAGGCGCCGAAAGAAAAACCCGCCACCCACAGCGCCCGGTCCGGATAACGCTCGCGCAGTTGTTCCAGAATACTCAGCAGATCGTCCACTTCACCCGCGCCACCGCCGTAGGATCCGGCGCTTTGGCCCACCCCGCGGAAGTTGAAACGCAGGGCGGGCACGCCCATCTGGCTCAAGGCCCGCGCCAGGGTCAGGGTGACTTTGTTGTGCAGGCTGCCCTGATGCAAGGGGTGGGGATGGCACACGACCGCGAGCGCCTGGGACGTGGCGCCCACCGGCGGATGGCTGAGCACCGCTTCCAGCTCGCCTGCCGGACCGTCCAGCACCAGGGCGCGCTCGCGGCGGGATCGTCCTGGCTCGATGAAGTGATCGGTGCCGAGTATATCCATGCAGTCTCCAGTGTCTGGCTGACGGGCGCTCCCGCGGGGCGGGCGGATCATAAGTGGCCCGCGCCCCCTTTGTCAAAAAAACAGGCCCTGTTCAGCCGAAGTGGTAGTGCTTGCGCACCGCTGCGCGAACATCCCAGGTGCAGCGCAGGCCGGCGCCAAAGGTGACCACATCGCCTGCCCCAAAACGGACCGCTTGGCCCTGTTCCGGGGTGACCACCACCTCACCTTCCAGCAGGTAGCAGGTCTCGCGGCTGTCGTATTCCCAGGGGAAGGTGGACACGTCTTTGGTCCAGATGGGCCAGTCCGCCACGCCCAGTTCCGCGAGCCGCCCAGGCGTTGCGCCCCGTTCGATTTTGATGTTCGCCATTTTGATCCCCCTACTCTTCCAAATACGTGTAGCCGCTCAGTCCCGCGTCCAGTTCCCGGCTGTATTGTTTGCGCGCTGCCCGGCTCACGCTTGCGGCGGCGAGCTTCTGGCGATAGGCCCGGCGCAGATCTTCCGGGGCATAATGCACATAGCGCAGCAGGGCGTCCACCGTGTCGCCCTGCTCGGGCTGGGTGAGGCGGTGGCCCTCGGCGGTGAGTTCCACATTCACCGAGGCCGTGTCGCCGAACAGGTTGTGCATGTCACCCAGGATTTCCTGGTAAGCACCCACCAGAAACAGGCCCAGCAAGTATTGTTCCCCGGCTTTCAGTTCATGCACCGGCAGGGTGGTCTCGACGCCGTCCTCGTCCACGTAGTGCTCGATCCGGCCGTCGGAATCGCAGGTCAGGTCTTCCAGGACGGCGCGCCGCAGCGGCGGCTTGTCCAGGCCCTGCAGAGGCAGGATGGGGAATATTTGTTCGATGGCCCACACATCCGGAGCGGATTGGAAGACGGAGAAATTGCAGAAATATTTATCCGCCATTTTCTCGCTGAGTTCGTCCAGCGCTTCCCGGTGGGCGCGGGTGGCGGGTTTCAGCGCCGCCCGCACTTTGCGGCAGATGGCAAAGTAGAGTTGCTCCGCGTGGGCCCGCTGCGCCAGATTCAACACGCCGTGGGTGTACATGCTTTGTGCCTCGCTGAGCCAGTGCACGGCATCGTGATAGACCTCCAGCACACTGCGTTCCCCCCAATGCTCCAGGGCCCGCCACAAATCGTGCAGGATCAAGGGCGCGTCCGCAGCGGGAGAACCGGGTTCGGCGGCAGGAAAAGGTTCGTGATCGACAACGTCCGTGATCAGCACCGCGTGGTGGGCGGTCATGGCGCGACCGGCCTCGGTGAAGAGGTCGGGGTGGGGCAGGCCGCTTTGCTCGCAGCACTCCCACAGGGTGTGCACCACGTTGTGGGCGTATTCGGGGACGCTGTAGTTCATGGAGCAAAAACTGCGCGAGCGGGTGCCTTCGTAATCCACCCCCAGGCCGCCACCCACGTCCATGACCTTGATGGGGGCGCCGGCAGTGTGCAGCTCAGCGTAGTAGCGGGCTGCTTCCCGCAGGCCCTTTTGGATGTCGCGGATATTGGCGATCTGTGACCCCAGGTGAAAATGCAACAGTTCCAGCGAGGCCGTCAGGCCAGCTTGCTTTAGGTGCGCGAGCGCCTCCAGCACCTGGCTGGCGGAAAGGCCGAATTTGGATTTCTCCCCGCCGGTGTTCTGCCACTTGCCGGCGCCGACGGAGGCCAGCCGCACCCGCAGGCCCAACAGCGGTGTGATGCCCAAATCCGCCGCCTCGTTGATGACGTGGTCCAGCTCCGAGAGTTTTTCGATGACGATGTAGACGCGCTGGCCCAGGGCCCGCCCGATCAGGGCCAGGCGCAGGTATTCGCGGTCTTTGTAGCCGTTGCAGACGATGACCCCCCCCGGCGGCGCCAGGGCCAGTACCGCCATCAGCTCCGGTTTGCTGCCCGCCTCCAGTCCCACCCGCGCACCGCCGTGGGACAAAATGGCCTCCACCACCGTGCGCTGTTGGTTGACTTTGATGGGATAGACCGCCGTGTAGCGGCCGCCGTAGCCGTGGCTGGCGGCGGCGGCATCGAAGGCCGCCACCAGGGTGTCCACCCGGTCGCGCAAAATATCGGTGAAGCGCACCAGTACCGGCAGGGCCAGGCCCGCCCGGTGGATCTCGGCGCTGAGTTCCACCAGGTCGATGGCCTGCCGGCCGGCACGGGGCTGCACGGTGACGTGGCCGTGGGCGTTCACGTCCACATAGCCGTAGCTCCAGTGGCTGATGTTGTAGCGGCGGCGGGCGCGGTCCAAATCCCAGGGCGGCGGCGGTGCATTCATCAGCGGCACTCAACGTGGCAAGGAGGCGGGATTATAGAAGATTTGTTTCGCCGGGGGACTGTCCCGCACAGCTCACCAGCACAGTCGGCGCCGGGCCAGGGCGGCTCAATTTGTCAACAGGCTGCGCAGACTGGCCATGTGGGCCTGGCCCTTTTTCCGGCGTTGGACCGGATCCGCCACCTGGCCCACGCCTTCCCACACCACATCGTCCTGCGGCAGTTCTTTGAGAAAACGGCTGGGCTCCCGTCCGATCCGCTCCCCGCCCCGTTTGCGCCTGGCCGCCAGGGTCAGCGCCAGGGTTTTCCGGGCCCGGGTCAGACCCACGTAACACAGGCGCCGTTCTTCCTCGATGGTGCCGGCTTCCAGGCTGTTGCGGTGGGGCAGCAGCTCTTCTTCCATGCCCACCAGAAACACGTGGGGGAATTCCAGGCCCTTGGCGGCGTGCAGGGTCATCAGGTGCACCCGGCCGCCGGTGTGTTCCTCTTCGCCCCGTTCCAGGATATCCATCAGGCTCATGTGGGCGACCAGATCCGCCAGGGTTTTGTCCGCTGCGTCCTTTTCGGTGAGGCGCTGCATCCAGGCGACCAGCTCCCACACGTTGTTAATGCGACGCTCTGCGACTTTGTCGTCTCTGGCGTTGTCACGCAGCCACAGTTCGTAGTCCGCACCGTGGATCATGTCTTTGACCACGGCGATGGGGTCGCCCCGCCTGCCGCGGTCGCCCAGGTCCACCAGCCATTGGGCAAAGCGGCCGAGCCGGGTCACGGCCCGCTCCGGCAGATGTTGTTTGAGCCCCAGTTCAAAGCAGGCGGCAAACAGCGAGATGTGGCGGCCGCCGGCGTACTCGGCCAGCTTTTCCAGGGTGGCCGGGCCGATTTCCCGCCGCGGGGTGTTCACCACCCGCAAAAAGGCCGCGTCGTCGTCGGGATTCACCAGCAGGCGCAAATAGGCCATCACGTCGCGCACCTCGGCGTGGCTGAAAAAGGAAGTGCCACCGCTCAGATAGTAGGGGATGCGCTGATCCCGCAGGGCCCGCTCGAACAGACGGGCCTGGTGGTTGCCGCGATACAAAATGGCGTAGTCGCCAAAGTCCGTGCGGTGGCGGAACTGGTGGGCGAGGATCTCTGCCACCACGCTCTCGGCCTCGTGCTCTTCGTCCCGGTACTGGATGACCCGCAGGGCGTCGCCGGGGCCGCGCCCGCTCCACAGGCGCTTGGTGAACACGTGGGGATTGTTGGCGATGAGCGCATTGGCCGCATTCAAAATCCGGCCGCTGGAGCGGTAGTTCTGTTCCAGCTTGATCACTTTGAGCTTTGGATAGTCCTGCTGCAGCTGGGCCAGATTCTCCGGCTGGGCGCCGCGCCAGGCGTAGATGGACTGGTCGTCGTCCCCCACCACCGTCAGCGCGCCGCGCACGCCACTCAGCAGCCGCACCAGTTGGTACTGCGCGCCGTTGGTGTCCTGGTACTCGTCCACCAGCAGATAGCGCAGGCGGTTCTGCCAGCGTTCGCGCAGCGCCACATCGTCCCGCAGGAGTTGCACCGGCAGGGCGATGAGATCGTCGAAATCCACCGCATTGTAAGCGCGCAGATGGCGCTGGTATCCGGCGTACAGGGTGGCGGCCAGCAGCTCCACGTCGGTGGCAGCCTCGTTCACCGCCCGGCCGGGATCGAGCAGGGCGCTCTTCCAGCGGGAAATCTGCCACTGCGCCTCTTTCACGCGGCCGTCGTCCAGGGATTCTTTGCGCAGCAGCTCTTTGATGAGCCCGGCACTGTCTTCGGCGTCGAAAATGGAAAAGCCCGCGCGCAACCCTGCCGTTTGCAGCTCCTGGCGCAACATGTTCAGCCCCAGGGTGTGAAAGGTGGAGATTTTCAGGCCCTTGGCCTCAGCCCCCAGCAACTCCCCCACCCGCGCCTTCATCTCCCGCGCCGCCTTGTTGGTAAAGGTTACCGCGGCGATGTGCCGCGGCGCTGTGCCGCATTCGCGAATCAGGTAGGCGATCTTGTGGGTGATCACCCGGGTCTTGCCGCTGCCGGCGCCGGCCAGCACCAGCAGGGGGCCGTCCAGATAGCGCACCGCCGCGCGTTGTTGGGGATTGAGTGGGGGCATGGGCAACCAAAGTGTGGGAAACAGCCAGCCGGCCGGTGCCGAAACCGGGTCCGGGAGCTTAAACGGGGCGGAACGGAAATGCAAAGCGGCCGGGCGCCGACGGACATTGCCGCCTCTTGCGAGGGGCTGTGAGCTGTTTTGCTATCATGGCCCTGGTGTCAAGTCACCGGTGTTTTGGAAATGCGCGCCCCGCCCCTGTCTTTCCGCAAAATGAAAAAAGCTGTTTCTTTGGACGCCGGCGGGCACCGGACCGGGATCTTCTCATGAGGGGCGGGGCGGCGCGTCACCGGAGTTTTGCCCTGGTCCTGGCCGGTGGTGGGGTCCGGGGCCTGGCCCATGCGGGGGCGCTGCGGGCGCTGGAGCACTATGGCTGGCGGCCCCAGGCCATTGTGGGGGTTTCCATGGGGGCCATTGTGGGGGCCACCTACAGTCTGAACGAGGGCTGGTACGGCGCGCTGGCCAATCTGAACACCAGCGGTTTTCCCAAGCCGGTGGCCCGCTCCCACCGCACCCTGCGCGGGCGAATCCGCAACCTGCTGGCCTCGGAACGCGCTTTTGCCGAAATGCTGCTCGGCTGGGGCGTGGGGAGTGCCAGCCTGGAGCAGGGGCGGCGCCTGCTCACAGCGCTGACGCAGGACAAGAATCTGGAGGACGGCCGCATCCCCGTGGTGGCGGTGGCCACTGATCTCATCTCCGGCCGGCGGATGGTGCTGGAGCATGGGCGGGCCGCCGATCTGGTCTATGCCAGCGCGGCGCTGGCGGGCGTGCTGCCCCCCTTTGTCTGCGGCCAGCACCTGCTGGCGGACGGCAGTTACGCCGGCGCCATTCCCGTGGATGTGGCACGCTCCTTCGGGACCGAGCGGGTGATGGTGATCTACCCCAGTCAGGTGCACCTGCCTCACAGTGTGCACAACGGCTTTGAGGCCATGCGGCGGGCTGAAGATATCAGCCTTTCGGCGCAGGCCCAGGTCCACCTCAAAGAGGCCGACTTCGTACTCGTTCCCAATTTTCCCTGCCTTATCGATGCGCTGGATTTTCGCCACAAGCGGCTGTGCGTGGCCAGGGGCGCGCGCGTCGTGCGGGACAATCTGCCGTCGCTGCGCCGCCTGCTTGACCACTGAGCTCCCCCCCCCCTCAAACGTACGCCGGACCGAGTCCTTAGGCCGGGTGTCACCGCCCCGGCAGCGTCAGGCTCAAGGCCGGCCAGTAGGTGATGATGAGTACGGCCAGCAACAGAATGACAAAAAAAGGCAGGGTGGCGCGGTACAGGGTGAGGATGGATTTTTCAAAGCGGTAGCTCGCGATAAACAAGTTCATGCCCACGGGGGGGGTGAAGTAGCCGATCTGCATATTGGCCAGAAAGATGACGCCGAGATGCACCGGGTCGATGCCGTAGCCCACAGCGACAGGCAACAGCAATGGCACCATGATCATCAGGGCCGAAAATATATCCAGCATCATCCCCAGTACCAGCAGAAACACATTCAGCAGCAGCAGAAAGGTCAAAGGACTGCTGATGTGTGCCTTGATGGTTTCAAACAGGCGGGTGGGCACCTCGGCGTCGATGAGGTAATTGGTGGAAGCCAGGGACACGCCCAGTATCACCAACACGGCACCCACCAGGATCATGGACTGGCGAATGATGTGGGGCAGGCGCTTCAGCGGAATGTCCCGGTAGACCAGGAATTCCACCACCAGCACGTAAAGGGCGGTCACGGCCGCCGCTTCCGAGACGGCGAAATAACCGCTGTAGATGCCGCCGAGCACAATGAACGGGAGAGGCAGTTCCCAGCGCGCCTCGATGACGGCTTCTTTGGCTTCCAGCAGGGACCGGTCCGGCAGGGGCAGGCGCCGGCCCTGCCAGTAGCTCCAGGCGCTGAGCAGGGCAATCATCAAGATGCCCGGCAACAGGCCCGCGAGAAACAAATCGTCGATGGTGAAAGGCTCGCCGGTGCCCAGTTGCTGCGCCACCACCCCGTAGAGAATCAAGGGCAGGGACGGTGCGAACAGCACACCCAGGCTGCCCGAGGTGGTGATCAAACCCAGGCTGAAGCGTTCGCGGTAGCCGGTCTGCATCAAGGCGGGAAAGAGCAGCGCGCCCAAGGCGACGATGGTGACGCCGGAAGCGCCGGTAAAGGCGGTGAACAAGGCGCAGGCCACCAGGGCCACCATGGCCAGCCCTCCCGGCAGCCAGCCGAGCAGAGCCTGGGTGAGCCGCACCAGGCGGTGCGGCGCACCGCTTTCGCTCAGCACATAGCCGGCGAAGGTGAACAAGGGAATGGCCAGCAACACCGGCATCTCCGCCAGGCGGTAGATTTCGATGGCGACCACGGAAAGGTCGATACCGGCGGAATAAAAACCCAGCAGGGCACTGGCGCCGATCACGGCAAACAAGGGCGCGCCCAACAGGGCCGCCACCAGCAGGGCGAGCGAAGCGATCAGCATGTCAGTGTTCACCGGCGCTGACCGTCACCACCCTGACCGGCCTCGCGGTCCGCCGCTTCCACGTTCTGGCAGTGGACAGGGCAGCACACACCCAACAGGAAAAACCCCGCGTAGCGCACCCCCATGAGGGCGAAGCCGATGGGAATGATGGCTTCGCACACCCAGGCGGGCACGCCGGCAAAGGCGATAACGCCGTCGGCCTTTTCCATGAACACGAAGCGGGCCGCGTGCCAGGCGATCAGGCCGCAGACCAGGGCGCTGAACAAGTTGGTGATCAAGACGGCGGCGCGTTTGCCGCCATCCGGCAGGAAGCGGGACAAAACGTCGATACGGATGTGGTTTCCGCCGCGGGTGGCCGCCAGGGCGCCGATCATTCCCAACCACAACACGGTGACGCGCAGGAAGGGTTCGCTCCAGGCCGTGCCCGCATCCCAGGCGTTTCGCATCACGATTTGCCCGGTGGCGACCACAATGACGGCGATCAGCAGCAGTGTGATCAGCGCGTTTTCCAGCCAGGTGCTGAGGCGGGTGAGGCGGCTCAGGCGGCGCTGCCTAACGCTGGCCATGGCGGTAAGCGTTCAGATAGCTGTAAAAGGTGTCAGTGATACGTCTGCTGATCGTGCCCTGACGCACCAGCTTGTCCACCGCAGCGCCGACGGCCTCTCGCCAGGCCTGCCGGGCTTGCGGCGTGGGCTCCACGAAGGTGATGCCCTGCGCTTTCAGGGCCGCCAGGGCCCGGCCGTTGTCCTCCCGGTTGAGACGGTCCAGGCGTCTGAACACCTTGCTCATCACCTCCCGCACCACCATTTGGTCGGCCGGGCTGAGGCGGTCGAAATCCCTGCGCTTGAGCACGATGGTGCCAATCAGATACATCAGGGGCATGTCCGTGGCGTACTTCACCTTGGTGTGCCATTGCAGCGCAAGGGCGCCAATGGGGGAGGACGCCACGGTGTCGATCAGGCCGGTCTGCAGGCCGGTAAGCACATCGGCCAGGGGCAGGGGGATGGGTGAGACGTGAACCGCCTCGAAGGCGGCCTGGCTGAACACATCACCCTCAGGTACCCACACCTTGTGGCCGGCCAGATCGGCGATGGTGGTCAGCGGCGCGTTGGACATGAGGTAGGCGAAACCGCCGTCGCTGAAGCCGAAACTGACATAGCCGGCCTGATACAGGGCATCGATGAGCCGGGCATCCATTTTGCCGCGCACATAGTCCACTTCCTCGTGCGAGGTGAAAGCCATGGGCAGGCTGTACACCTGGGCGTCGGGATAAATCAGCGCCAGCCCGCCGCCGGTGAGGGCCCCGCCGCTAAGCTGACCCACCCGCATTTTGCGCACCACGGCCTTGTCGTTGCCCATGACGCCGCCGGGATAGAAGCGAAACCTGACCCGGCCATGGGTGCGCATTTTGATGTCCTCCGCCCCAGCCTTCATTTCCTTCATCCAGCGGGTGCCGTCCGGGACAATGGTGGCGATTTTGAAGGTTTTGGCCTGCACGGCGCCCAGGGGCAGCAGCAGACAGCACAAGGCAACAGCGAACGTTCTCATGGTTGTTTTTGTCCTTTGCGGGTTAGTCCTCGAAATAGTCCGCCGAACCTGCCAGCAGCGACCGGGCTGCGCGCTGCGCCAACACGTTGCTGAGTACCAGGTCGGGGCTGTGGGGATCGGCGGCGAGTACTTCTTGCAGCAGCCGGTCGTGCAGGGCCTGATCGAACATCAGGCGGGCATAGCGGCGGGCGTATTCCACTTTGGCAATCAGATCTTTGCCCTGGGAAATCGAAATGGCCAGGCGGAAGTGGGCGCGGGCCTTGTCCGGCCGGCCGCCCAGGCTGGGGGGGAGCTGGCTGTTGATCACGGCAAGATAAAGATGCGCCCGGCCCCATTCGAAGTCCTCGTCCAGTTCGATGACCCGCTCCATGACCGCCTCGATTTTCGCCAGGTCGGCCACCGCGTTCCAATCATCACTGTGGGTGTCCACCCAGGCCGCCCAGGCGGCGCCGTAAGTATACAGAGTGGCCACATCGTCTTCGTCGATCCGGGCCAGGGTGGGGACGTAGTCCTCGAAAGCGCCGTGTTCCTTTGCGCACACCTCGGGATAATCTTCGCACAGGGCGCGGCGGCCGTAGTCCCGCGCTTTTTCCGTCAGGCGCGCCGCCCGCTCGGAATCTTCGGCAAAGGCGGTGGCGTAGGCGCCGTTCAGGTCGGCCCCGGCGCGCAGCAGGGCCACGTCATCGGGCGCGTCCATCACCAGGGAGTCCAGCAGCAGCAAAAAAGCGGGGGCGCCGCTGCGCACGGTTTCGGGGTCGTCTTCATTGAGAATGGCCGCCCCCAGATTGTGGGCCAGGCGTTCCGACAGGGACGTGCACGCCCCCACCGACAGCAGCACGGCTGCGATCAAAAGGATTTTCACTCTGCCCATAGAGGCCGTTCGGTCAGCGTTGCGGTCGGGCAGTCATCACACCGGGCCCCACGTCTTTGAAGCTGGCGCCTGGCTGCCCCATGTCCACCTTAATGTCGAAAGCAAAGAGGCGATATTACAGCAAATGAGGGCTTGCTGTGAGACAGGCATCCTCAAAAAAAGGCCGTGCAGGTTCAGTCCCGCGCAAGTGCCGCCACGATGGCCTTGACCAGCGGTTTCATGAAGAAGCTGGACTGTGGCATCATCGCAACCGTCACGCCCCTGCTCTCAAGCGCCCGGGCCACCACCGGCCCCACCGCCGCCACCCGGGTTCTGGCCATGCCGCTGGCCAGTGCGTCCTGCAAACCCGCCTCTTGCGCCAGCTGCCATACCCGCTTGACCTGGGGGCCGCTGGTAAAGGCGATGACGTCGATGTTTCCGGCACCCAGGGCTTCGATGAGGTGGATGACCTGCCGGTCTTCCGCCTCGGACGCATAGACATAAGGCGCCACCGGGTCACACTGGGCACCCGCCTCCGACAAAAACGTCATCAGCGCCGGGTTCGGATCGCTGCCGTAGCACTGCACACCGATCCGGCGGCTGCGGAGATCGTCCTGCCGCAGCGCCTCGATCACCCCGGCAGTGGTGGGGGCGGTGGCGCTGAGAGCAGGCTTCAGGCCCAGTTTGCGCAACTCGCGCGCAGGCTTGGGACCGCGGGTGATGGTGCGCACCCGGGCCAGGCGCTCAACAAATGCCTCCTTCGCGCCCAAGCGTTCCGCAAAGCCCAGCAGGCGCCGCAGCCCCTCACCGGTGAGCAGAATCAAATCGTCCATTCCGCCGGCATTGAAGCGCTCCAGCCAGGCATTGACGGGCGCAGCGTCGGGGGCGTCGTGAATGCTGATCAAAGGGCAGCGCAGCGTGGTGGCCCCCCGCTCCTCCAGCATGCGGGCGAACAAATCCAGCTCGCGCTTTTCCGGCAGCGCAATGGTGCGCCCCCGCAGGGGCAGTGGCTTGGCGGCGTTCATGAACGGATACGCTAACCCCTGTCGCGGGGAACGGCAAGCGCCGGGCGGCAATTCCCCTAACATATCCGCCGTTGACGCCGAAACCAATTAGTACCAAAATAGTCCGAAATATGCCATAGGGCTCTTAAGTAAATGTTGCGCGTAGGTAAATTGACAGATTACGCCACGGTGGTGATGACGCATCTCGCGTGCGATCCTGCGCGCCTGCAAAGCGCCGCCGAGATTGCCACCGAGCTGGGGCTGGCCCTGCCCACGGTGAGCAAGATCCTAAAAGCCCTGTTGCAACACGGTCTGTTGGTGTCGCACCGCGGCGCCAAGGGCGGCTACACCCTGGCGCGGCCCCCGGCGGAGATTTCCGTGGCCGCCATCATCGCCGCCATCGAAGGCCCCATCGCCCTTACCGAATGCAGCGACAGTGACGGCCTGTGCGACCAGGAGCGTGGCTGTTCCGTGCGCGGCAACTGGCAGCGCATCAACCGTGCCGTCAGCGCGGCATTGGAAGGGGTGACGCTGGCCGAACTGGCGGAGCCCGGGGTGCAACCGCTGCGTTTCATGCGCCCAGGCGGAAGCCCGGTTTGAACCTTGATTCCACGCGACGTACAGGTTAACCCATGACCAAAAACCAACCCATCGACGCCCTGGTGGGGCGTGAATATGACGCCGGTTTTGTCACCGACATCGAGTCCGACACCTTCCCCCCCGGCCTCGATGAAGACGTGATCCGCGCCCTCTCGGCCAAGAAAAATGAACCGGAATTTTTGCTGCAGTGGCGGCTGAAGGCTTATCACCACTGGCTGGAAATGCGCGAACCCCACTGGGCCCACCTGCACTATCCGCCCATCGACTATCAGGCGCTGAGCTATTACTCCGCACCCAAAAGCAAAAAAGACGGTCCCAAAAGCCTGGACGAAGTGGACCCTGAGTTGCTCAAAACCTATGAGAAACTGGGCATTCCCCTGCACGAACGCGAACGCCTGGCGGGGGTGGCGGTGGATGCGGTGTTCGACTCCGTATCCGTGGCAACCACATTCAAAGACAAGCTGGCGGAAAAAGGCGTGATTTTCTGCCCCTTCTCCGAGGCCGTGCGCCACTACCCTGAGCTGATCGAGAAATACCTGGGCACAGTGGTGCCCCCGGGTGACAATTTCTTCGCTGCGCTCAATTCCGCGGTGTTCTCCGACGGTTCGTTTGTGTACGTCCCCAAGGGCGTGCGCTGTCCCATGGAGTTGTCCACTTATTTTCGCATCAACGCTGCCAGCACGGGCCAGTTTGAACGCACTTTGATCGTGGCCGACGAGGGCAGCTATGTGAGTTATCTCGAAGGCTGCACCGCACCCATGCGCGATGAAAACCAGTTGCATGCCGCGGTGGTGGAGCTGGTGGCCATGGCAGGGGCGCAGATCAAATATTCCACGGTGCAAAACTGGTATCCCGGCGACGAAAACGGCCGCGGCGGCATTTACAACTTCGTCACCAAACGCGGCCACTGCAAAGGCGCGCGCGCCAAAATTTCCTGGACCCAGGTGGAGACCGGCTCCGCCATCACCTGGAAATACCCCAGTTGCATTTTGGAAGGCGACGGCTCCGTGGGCGAATTCTACTCGGTGGCCCTGGCCAACAATTATCAGCAGGCCGACACCGGCACCAAGATGATTCACATCGGCAGGAACACCCGCTCGACCATTGTCTCCAAAGGTATCTCCGCCGGCCACGGCCAGAACGCTTATCGCGGTTTGGTGAAAATCCTGCCCTCTGCGGCGGGTGCACGCAATCACACCCAGTGCGACTCTCTGCTCATGGGCGACCAATGCGGCGCCCACACCTTTCCCTACGTGGAAGTGAAAAACCCCACGGCGAAAGTGGAGCACGAAGCCACCACCTCCAAAATCAGCGCAGACCAGTTGTTCTACTGCAGGCAGCGGGGCTTGTCCGCGGAAGACGCCGTGTCCCTGATCGTCAACGGCTTTTGCAAGGAAGTCATCAAAGAACTGCCCATGGAATTCGCGGTGGAAGCGCAGAACCTCTTGGGAGTGAGTCTGGAAGGCAGCGTGGGATGACAACAAGCCGCGTCGCAAGCCGCAGGCCTCGGGCCCCCTTTCCCGAAGGGGGAGGCCGAGGACGCGCGCCCTTTCAAACCGCATCAATTACTAGCACGAGCAAATATCATGTTGAGCATTAAAGATCTTCACGCCGCGGTAGACGGCAAGCCCATACTCAAAGGCATCAATCTGGAAGTAAACGCCGGCGAGGTGCACGCCATCATGGGACCCAACGGCTCTGGCAAAAGCACACTGTCCAATGTGCTGGCGGGGCGTGAGGGCTATGAGATCACCGCCGGCGAAGTCATTTACAAAGGTGCGAATCTGTTGGACCTGGCACCGGAAGAGCGGGCGCGGGAAGGGATTTTTCTGGCCTTCCAATATCCCGTGGAGATTCCCGGGGTAAGCAACATTTATTTGCTCAAGGCCGCGGTCAACGCCGTGCGCAAACACCGGGGGGAGGCGGAGCTGGACGCCATGGATTTTCTTGCTCTGGTGCGGGAGAAGATCAAACTGGTGGAAATGAACGAGCAATTTTTGCACCGCGCGGTGAACGAAGGCTTCTCCGGCGGCGAAAAAAAACGCAACGAGATCCTGCAAATGGCCCTGCTGGAGCCATCCCTGGCGATTCTGGACGAGACCGATTCGGGGCTGGACATCGACGCCTTGAAAATCGTCTCCGAGGGCATCAACGCCCTGCGCAGCCCCGGACGTGCCTTTGTGCTGGTCACCCACTACCAACGCCTGCTCAGTTACATCGAGCCCGATCACGTGCACGTTTTGGCGGGCGGCCGCATCGTTAAGTCCGGTGGTGCCGACCTCGCCCATGAACTGGAGCAAAACGGTTACGGCTGGATCGAGTCCGGGGCTGCCGCATGAATGCCCTAGACCAGGCCGCTGACCATTTCACGGCAGAATACCACCGCGTCGCCGCCGGCTTGCCGGGCGCAAGCCTGCCATGGCTGGTGCGGCTGCGCGAAGAAGGTCTGGCCGCTTTTCGTTTTCCCACACCGCAGGATGAAGACTGGAAGTACACCCGCACCCAGGTCTTGGCGCGGCGCGGTTTCGTGTTTGATCCCGAGGCCGGCGGTACTTTGGACGTGGCGCGGCTGGACTCGCTGTTGCCAGCGGAGATGCCGTGCCACCGGGTGGTTTTCGTCAACGGCCGCTGGCGTCCCGAGCTGTCTGATCTCAGCGGCCTGTCCGGAGGGGTGAGCGTGTGCGGCCTGGCCGAGGCTCTGGCGACCCGGCCGGACCAGGTGGCAGCAACCCTGGGATGCATCGCTGACGCCCGGCGCCATCCTTTCGTGGCGCTGAACAATGCCTTTAACGCCGACGGTGTTGTCATACAAGTGGCACCGGGCGTTGTGCTCGGCATGGCCATCCATGTGCTGTTGCTTGTCACCCCCGAGCACGGCGGCAAAGTGAGTCATCCGCGCATTGTTGTGGACGCAGGCACGCGCAGCGAAGCCACGTTGATCGAAACATACGCTGCCGACAGCACCGTGGCGAGCTGGACCAACACCGTCACCGAAATCCGCTTGCAGGACAAGGCCTGCTTGAAACACTACCGGTTCGAAGATGAAAGCGCCAAGGCCTTTCACACGGCCGGCGTGCATGTGGACCAGGCCCGCGACAGCCGCTACGACGCCTGCACCTTCACCGCCGGCGGCCTGCTGGCCCGCAGCGATGTGGATGTGCGCCTGAATGCTCCCGGCGCCGAATGTACTTTGAACGGTTTGTATCTGGCGGGCGGCCGCCAGCACATGGATCATCACACCCGGGTCGATCATTTGCAGCCCCATTGCCGCAGCAATGAGTTGTACAAAGGTGTGCTGGACGGCCATGGCCGCGGCGTGTTCAACGGCAAGACCATTGTTCATCCGCAGGCGCAAAAAAGCGATGCGCGTCAGGCCAACCACAACCTGCTTTTGTCCGAGCACGCCGAAGCGGACACCAGGCCCGAGCTGGAAATCTACGCCGACGATGTGAAATGCGCCCACGGTGCCACCGTCGGTCAGCTGAACGGCGACGCTTTGTTTTATTTGCGCGCCCGCGGCCTGTCACTGGACGATGCCCGCGCCGCGCTGACCTACGGGTTCTGCCGCGAGATTGTCGATACCGTGGAATTGCCGGCCCTGCGCGACCACTGGCGCAAAATCGTCCTGGCCCGCCTGCCGGGTGAGGCCCGCATCGAGGAAGAATCATGAGCAGCGCATCCACCCGCCCCCTGGCCGGACACACTTATGACGTGACGCGCCTGCGCGAGGATTTTCCCATTCTGCACCAATCCGTGCACGGCCAGCCGCTGGTGTATCTGGACAACGGGGCAACCACGCAAAAACCCGTGGCGGTGATTGAAGCGATGGCCGAGTACTATCGCAAAGACAACGCCAACATCCACCGCGGCGTGCACACCTTGAGCCAGCGTGCCACCGACGCCTTCGAGGATGCGCGGGAGAAAGTGCGGCGTTTTATCAATGCCGAGAGTGACAAAGAAATCATCTTCGTGCGCAGCGCTACCGAGGCCATCAATTTGGTGGCGCAAAGCTATGCCCGGCCGCGGCTGCAAGCAGGCGATGAAATCCTCATCACCGAAATGGAACACCACGCCAACATCGTGCCCTGGCAAATGGTGTGCGAGCAGACCGGTGCCCGTTTGCAGGTGGTGCCCATCAATGACAAGGGCGAGCTGGTGCTGGACGACTTTCACCGCCTGCTGTCGCCGCGCACCAGGCTCGTTGCCGTGGTGCAGGTGTCCAATTCCCTGGGCACCGTCAACCCCGTGGCGGAGATCATCGAGGCTGCGCACGCGATGGCTGTGCCGGTGCTGGTCGATGGCGCCCAGGCGGTGCCGCACACCATGGTGGACGTGCAGGCCCTGGGCTGCGATTTTTACACTTTTTCCGGTCACAAGATGTATGGCCCCACTGGCATCGGCGTGCTCTATGGCAAAACCGGCTTGCTGGAGGCCATGCCCCCTTACCAGGGGGGCGGCGACATGATCCGGCTGGTCACGTTCGAGAAAACCGAATACAACAGCCTGCCCTATAAATTCGAAGCGGGCACGCCCCACATCAGCGGTGCCATCGGCTTAGGGGTGGCCATCGACTATCTGGACAACATCGGCCTGAGCAACATCGCCGCTCACGAAGACGAGTTGCTCTGCTACGCCACCGGGCAGGCGCGGGAAATTCCCGGTTTGAAACTTATTGGCACGGCGGCGCAAAAAGCGGGGATTTTGTCTTTCGTGCTGGAGACAGTGCATCCCCACGACATCGGCACCATCCTCGACCACGAAGGGGTGGCCATCCGTACCGGCCATCACTGTGCCATGCCGGTGATGCAGCATTTCCAGGTGCCCGCCACCGCCCGCGCCTCGTTCGGCTTGTACAACACCCGCGCGGACGTGGACCGATTGTTTGCCGCCGTGCGCAAGGTCATCAAGGTGTTTGGCTGATGTCCGACTTGCGCGAACTCTACCAGGAGGTCATCTTCGACCACAACCGCAACCCCCGCAACCGCGGCCGCATGGAGGACGCCAATCGCCGCGCCGTGGGTCACAACCCCCTGTGTGGCGACGACATTGTTTTGTATCTCAAGGTGGACGGCGATGTGATTGAAGACGTGAAGTTCGAAGGGCAGGGCTGCGCCATTTCCACCGCCTCGGCCTCGCTCATGAGCGAACGCCTCAAGGGCATGAACATCAAAGACGCCGAAGCCCTGTTTCATCGTTTCCACCGGGCCGTGACCCAGGACGGGGATGTGGGCGGGCTGGGCAAGCTCAGCGTGCTGGCCGGCGTGCGTGACTACCCGGCGCGGGTCAAATGCGCCACCCTGGCCTGGCACACTCTGGAAGCGGCGCTGAAAAACACCGGTGAGACGGTGACGACGGAATGACCACCATGCGTAGCAATGAAATCGTCACTCTCAGCCGCGACTGCAAGGCGGTGTTGATACCCTTTGGCAATGAAATCACCCTGCCCGCCGGGCAGGCCGTGACCATCACCCAATCCCTGGGCGGCAGCTACACCTGCTATGTGGAAGGCAGTCTGGTGCGCATCGCCGCCCAGGACGCCGACGCCCTGGGCAAGCAGGCCGGCGCCGCACCGGAAAAACCGGCGCCCGCCCATGCAGGGCCACCCGATGAGAACGCCATCTGGGACCAGCTCAAGACCTGCTATGACCCGGAAATCCCCATCAACATTGTCGAGCTGGGTTTGATTTACGGGCTGCAAATCAGCCCCCGCGACGAGGGCGGCTACCGGGTGGACATCCAGATGACCCTCACCGCCCCCGGCTGCGGCATGGGCCCCATCCTGCAGCAGGAAGTGGAAGAAAAAGCCCGCGCTGTGCCCGGGGTGAGTGAAGTGCGGGTGGAGCTGGTGTTCGAGCCGGCCTGGGACCAAAGCCGCATGTCGGAGGCGGCCAAATTGCAATCGGGTTTATTGTAAATGTCAGACTGGATCGATGTGTGCCCGGCGGCCGAGCTTCCACCTGGTGGCCACCGCGTGGTGGCCCTGGAGGACACCCGGGTGGCGGTATACGGGCTGGACGGCGGGTACTACGCCATCGAAGACATGTGTACCCACGATTACGCTGAGATCGCCTGCGGCAGGTTAGAAGGTGACCAGATCATCTGCCCCCGCCACGGCGCGCGCTTTTCCATCAAAACCGGCGCCGCCCTGACGCCCCCCGCCTTCGAGCCCATCCACACGTTTCCCGTGCGGGTGGAAAACGGCGTGGTGCAGTTGCGCGATGACCGCTGGGATGATTGAGGCGGCCGCCTTCAGTTGTTGAAAGAACCCACAGTCTGCAGGTCGGTCCGGCGCGCTTGGCGGGGAATCAAAGCGGCGCAGGCCCGCTTCTGGCCAGCGTTGCTGCCAGCTTGTGCAGCAGTGTTTCGCAGTGTTCCCGGGGCGCGCTGCTGTCGCGCTGGAAGCGGCTGAGGGGATCCCAGTGGCACACCGGCCGGGTGGTGTCTTGCAGGTCGCGGATGCTCAACTCCAGGCCCCAGGGGTCGTACCAGGCATACAGGACATCGCCGATGTAATAGGCATAGCTGCGCTCGCCATTGTCCCACTGGGTCAGGCGGTGGAGGCGGATCGCTTCGCCCACGCCCCGGGCGAGACCGAAACGGCCGCTGAACCAGCTGGGCTGGGGGGGTATCCGTGAAGAAGGCATGCCGTGACTGTAAGTGTGGTCGAAACTGTAGTGCCAGCTCCGTCCGTCATTTTGATCGTCCGGCGCCCCAATAGCCATTGCCGGCAGGCTTGATACCAGTGCCGCCAAGGCCAGTCCCAGGGTGTTATTGTTCAGTCGCATCGTTCCCGGCTCCCTTCCCCCAACAAGCAGCGCCCAAGTATAGAGGCTTTTCCAGGCGGGGCCCAGCGGTGGCCCCACCTGGCTCAGCCCTGGGAGCCTGCCGGGTCCACAGCCCACCCATGGCCAGCAGGAGCAGGCCGAAGAGACCAAGCGCGCCACCGCCGGTGCGGCCCGTTGCGGCGGCGTCGGGGCGGTTGTCTTGGGCCGGGGTATTGTCACTCCCGGTGCCCCCGGTGCCCCCGGTGCCCCCGGTGCCCCCAGTGCCATTGTCCACTGCACTGTTGTCATCTGCGGCGAGCGGTCCTGCGTCCTCCGTCACGGCTTTGAGGGCCAGTTCGCCCGGATCAGCAATGACGTAGTTGGCCGCGCCGTCGGCGTCGTTGGGGCCGCCATCCTGAAGGGTGAGCTGCAGACAGTAGTGGCCGCTGCCGAGGCCGCTGGTGTAGGCCGCATCCCCCGGCAGGGGGCAGGCACCGGGAGCGCCGGGGGCGGAGGCCACGGCGTTGGCGCTGTCCACGGTGAAGTCCGCCCAGCCGGTGACCGGGTCGTATTTGCGGTACGTGCCCCCTTCGGGAATGGCCGCCAGCAGGGGAATGACCACCCGCGCCGACTGCCCCGCCTGGGTCAGGCCGCCGATTTCGAAGTCGAAATAACCGCCCACATTGGCCACCGTGTCGGTGGCCGGGGCGCTGCCCGGCTGGCCTTCACCGCCACCGTAGCTGGCGATATCGGTGCTGCTCACCTCGGCCCCGTCGGCGGCTGCCGCAAAGGACACCTCGCCGAGGCGCAGGCTCAGGCCCGGCTCCGTGCGCATGACGTAGCTGGCCGCCTCGCCGGACAGCACCTGCAGCTCGTGGGAGGCCAATGTGGCGGCGTCCAGGTAATCGGGGATGCCGTCGCCGTCGCTGTCGTCGAAGGATTCGGCGTCGTCCATGATGCCGTCGCCGTCGCTGTCGGTGCCGGCAGACAAGGCCGGTGCGCTGGCCGCCACTTGCAGCAGCAGCTCTGCCTGGCCGGTCTGGGCAGGGGAGCCGTCGTCGGTCACGTCCACCCGCACGGCGTAAAAGCCCGGGGAGAGACTGGTGGGGTCGAATACAAAAGTGGCCGGATCACCGTCGGTAATGTCCACCAGATTGTTGTTGCTGCGGCTCCAGTCGTAGCTGTGGCTGTCCGCCGGGTTGGGATCGCTCACCGTGGCGGTGACGGTCACATTGCCGCCGCCGCTGACCACCAGCCGCGTGCCCGCCCCGCCCTGGGCGGCGGCCAGCTTCACCTTGGGGGCCACATTGAGTTCCGTCAGGGTGACGGTGTGGGTGGTGCGCCCGCCGGCGGCGGCATTGGTGGGTGTGCCCATGGTGAAAATGACCGTTTCGTCGGCTTCCCCGGCGCCGTCGTCCACCACGGTGAAGCTGGTGCTGCCACTGAGTCCCGAACTGATGGTGATGCTGCCGTTGGCCGCGTCGTGGTCAGCGGGGTTGGTGGCCGTGCCGCCGACGGTGTAGGGCACCGTCACCGGATAGGCCAGGGCCGGGCCGCTGAGCACGGCGGTGACGGTGGCAGTGGTGCCTTCCGCCACGGTTTGATCCAGCCCGAAGTTCACCACCGGGGGAGTGTTCTGTTCGTCGTCCACCAGCGTCACGGTGGCCGATGCCGGTTTACCCACCAGGTAGGCGGCGGCGCTGCTTAAGCTGAGCACCACCGTTTCATTGCCTTCGACCGTACCGTCGTCCAGGGGCGTCAGGGTGAGGGTGGCGCTGTCGTTGCCGGCGCCCAGGGTCACGCTGCCGCTTAAGGCGGTGTAATCGCCACCGGAGGTGGCCGTGCCGCCGGTGCTGTAGTTTACCGTCAGGGCGGCGCCGGTATCGCCGCTGCGGCTCACGACGAAGGCCACCGCTGGCGCTCCCGCTTCGGCCAGACTGGCGGTGGCGGCGGTGACGCTCACGGTGTTGATGGCCTCGTTGTCCAGATTGGTCAGCGCCACATCGGCGGGGTTCAGACCGTTGTAGACGCTCACCGTGCTCACCGCGGCGCCGGTGTAGACCGTATAGGCCACGTCGCCGTCCAAACCGGTGTCGTCCACGCCCACCACGGTGACAGTCTGGGCCACGTTCCAGTTGGCCGGGGTGAACGTAAGGGAAGTGGGCACCACCGCGCCTTCGGTGGTATCGGAACTCTGCAAGGCCAGAGTCACGTCGGCCGCGGGCGGCTGGTCCAACACCACCGTGAAGGTGGCCGTGCCACCGCTTTCATGGGTTTGCAGGCCGGAAGTGGGGGTGACGGTGATACCGCCGGTCTCGTCATCGGTGATGGTGACCTTGGTGCTCCAGGTGCTGCCCCGGGCATAGGCGGCGGCGGTGCTGATGTTGAGCCACACGTCCTCGCTGCCTTCGGCGATGGCGTCGTCCAGGGGCGTGACGGTCACGGTGGCCGAGGCGCTCCCGGCCGGGATGGTGACGCTGCCGCCCAAGGCCACATAATCGCTCCCTGGGGTGGCATCGCCGCCCACGGTGTAATTCACCGTCAGCGGCGCGCTGGTGGGGCCGGTGCGGGAAAGGGTGAAGGTGGCAGTGCTCAAATCCTCTTCGGCCGCGCTTCCGTCGGTGGCGCTCACGCTGACGACGGCCTGCTCGTCGTCGCTGTTGGTCACCGCCACGTCGCTGGGGTTGATGCCGTTGTAGCGGGTGTCGGTGCTGCTGGCGGCGGCGGTGACGATAGTGTAGGCCACAGCATCGTCGAAAGCGCTGTCATCCACGCCGGTGACGGTGACCGTCTGGGGCAGATACCAGTCGGTGGGGGTAAAGGTGAGCGCGCCGGGGGAGACCGTGCCTTCGCCGGTGTCGGAGCTGGACAAGCCGATGGTGACATCGCCCGTGGGCGGCAGGTTCAGGGCCACGGTAAAGGTGGCGCTGGTGCCGCTCTCCGAGGTTTGCAGACCGGAGGTGGGGGTGACGGTGATGGCGGGTGACTGGGGTTTGCTCAGGTAGACAAAGACGGCCCCTTCATTGCTCTCGGCGCTGGTGGACTCCCATTGGTATGCACTCACGAAAACATCGTCCTGGCCGTCGCTGTTGAGATCGCCCAGGCCACCGAGGGCGTAGCCCATGAGCGCACTGGCCTGCTCACCGGCAACGGTCCAGGAGGCGCTGCCGGCCAGGCCCGACGCGGCGCCCAGGTAAACGGCGGCACGGCCCTCGTCGATATTGACGCTGGCGTAGCTTTCATCGTAGTCGGGGGTGGCCACGATGACGTCGCTGTAGCCGTCGCCGTTGAAGTCGCCGACGGTGGCCACGGCGCGGCCCAGTTCAGCATAGAGTTGGCTGCTGCTGGCGGACCAGTTGGCATCGCTGAACCTGGCCAGGCCATCGCCATCGCCGTCGGGCAGGCCGCTGGCGGAACCGTGGAAGACGAAGGCCCCGCCCTCATTGGTGGTACCGGCATCCCAGAGATATGCTCCCACGATAATGTCGTCGTAGTTGTCGCCGTTGACATCACCAGCGCCGGCCACGGCATAACCGAAGTAGGCGCTGGTTTGGTCGATTTCCGCCGCCCAGTCGGCATCGCTCATGCGGGCGGTACCATCGCTGTCAGCGTCCGCGAGGCCGGTGGCGCTGCCATAGAAGACCACAGCGCGGCCCTCGTAGGTCTGGCCGTTGCTGTAGCGTTGAATGCCGATGATGATATCGGCCTTGCCGTCGTTGTTGAGATCGCCAGCGCCGGCAAGGGCGGCGCCGGCATAGCCGTTGGCATAGTCGCTCTCAAAGGTCCAGTTGGCGTCGCCGGGGCGAGCGATGCCGTCGCTGTCGGCATCGGCCGGACCGGTGGCGCTGCCATAGAAGAAAAAGGCGGCGCCTTCGTTGGATTCGCCGTTGTCGTAGTACTGGGCCCCGATGAGGATGTCGTCGTAGCCGTCGCCGTTGACATCCCCCGCTCCCGCAACCGCGGCGCCGGCGTTGGCACCGGTCTGGTCGCTTTCGAAGGCCCAGGCGGCGTCGGACAATTGGGCAGTGCCGTCGCTGTCTGCATCAGGCAGGCCGGCGGCGGATCCGAGGAACAGAAAAGCGGCGCCTTCGGTGGACTGGCCGTTGTAATATTGCAGCGCGCCCACCAGCAGATCGTCATAGCCGTCATTATTGATGTCCCCGGCGCTGGCCACGGCATAACCGAAACTGCCGCTGCCCACCGCCTTCCAGTCGGGGGTCAGGGAATAACCGCTGGGAGAGCCCAGGTACGCATAAACGGTATTGCTGCCGTAAGCCCCGACCAGCAGATCCTGATAACCGTCGCCGTTGACATCAGCGGCCGCCGCGCTGTAGCCAAACAACGCGCCGTACTGGTTGCCTTCCAGCCGAATGAGGTCGCGGGCATTGTCCAGGTTGGTGACCGTCACATCGGCGCCGTCCAGGCCGTTGAAATTGCTGTCGGCGCTGACCGCGGGGGCGGTGATCACCGAGTAGCTTTGGTCACCGTCGGTCTGGGCGTCATTTACGCCGATGACTTTCACCGGCTTGCCCCGGCTGACGATATCGCTGGGGCTGAAGGTGATGGACGACGGGGTGACATAGCCTTCGCTGGTATCGCTGCTGCTGAGGTTGATGGTTACATCCGCCGTGGGCTGGGTGCCCAGGGCGATTTTAAATTCCGCGCTGCCGCCGTTCTCGGTGGTGACCAGGCCCGAACTGGGGGTGACGATGATGGAATACGTATCGTCGTCGGTGTTGGTGACGGTGATGTCGGCGGGGTTGACGCCGTTGAAGTTGCTGTCAGCGCTGGTGAAGGCGGAGGTGACAATGGCGAAAGTCTGGTCGCCGTCTGTCAGTTGGTCGTTTACCCCGAACACCGTCGCCGTCTGGGGTGTGTTCCAGTTGCTGGGGGTGAAGGTCATGGCAAAGGGCAGCACCATGCCCTCGCTGCTGTCGGAGCTGGACAGCATCATGGTGACATTGGCCGTGGGCTGGCTGGTGAGGGTCACCGTGAAAGGGGCGAAGGCGCCCGCCTCGCTCACCGTCAGCGTGGCGGGGCTCACGGTGACGGCGGCGGTGTCGTCATCGCTGTTGGTCACGGCCACGTCAGCAGCGTTGAAGCCGCTGTATTGGCTGTCGCCGCTGGTGGCGGCGGCAGTGACGACAGTATAGGCCTGATCGCCGTCAATGACGTTTTCATCCACCCCGGTGACGGTAACGGTCTGGGGCGTGCTCCAGTCGGCCGGGGTGAAGGTCAGCGAGCCGGGCGCAACCGTGCCCTCGGCCGTGTTGGAGCTGGACAGGGCCAGGGTCACGTCCGCCGTGGGCTGGGTGTTCAGCACCACGGTGAAGCTGGCGCTGGCCCCGGCTTCCGTCGTGATTAGACCCGAGGTGGGGGAGACATTGATGCCGGCAGTGTCGTTGTCCACGTTGCTGATGCTGACATCGGCGGCGTTGATGTCGTCGAACGCGGGGTCGCTGCTGACGCTGGCGGCGGTGACGATGGAATAGGCAACGTCGCCATCGTCGAAAAAGTCGTCGACTCCGGTGATGGTAACGGTCTGGGGTGTGCTCCAGTCGGCCGGGGTGAACGTCAGCGAAGAGGGCGCGACCGTGCCCTCGGTGGTGTCGCTGCTGTACATGCCGAGGGTGACATCGGCACCGGGGGCGCTGTCCAGCACCACGGTGAAACTGGCTGTGCCCCCGCTTTCCGAGGTGGCCAGGCCGCCGGTGGGGGTCACCGTGATGCCGCTGCTGCCGCTGCTGCCGTAGCTGCTGGTGAGGCTGGCCAGGGTGGGGGTGGCGCTGCCATCGGAAGTGAGCGTGACGCGGTACTGAAACCACTGGTCCGCCAGGCCGTCCCGCTGGCTGTCGGCCATGACCGTGCAGACCACGCTGCCGCTGCCACTGCAGCCGCCGGCACTGGTGTTGCCGGAGTTCCAGTAGCTGCCGGCGGCATCATCGGGACCCAGCCAGGCGCTCCAGGTGCCGGGGGCGCCGCTGCTGTCAGGGGTGGTACGCAGCTCGATGCGTACATCGGTGCCTGGGGGCAGCGTTTCGGTCCAGACCAGGCCGTCCAGCAGATTGCCGGCAGCAGTGGTGTTGAAGGGCGAGGAAATGAGGCTGGCACTGTAAGCGTAGTGGTTGAAGTTCAGCGCCATGGCATCCAGCGACGGTGTGACGCTGGTGTCGCTCGTGGCGAAGTTGGCGCGGTACTGGATGTAGCGGAGGGTGCCCAGGGCGGAAATATCGCCACCGTCCGCCACGCCGGTGATCCACGCTGTCCAGCTGCCGTCGGGAGTGGCGCTGGCGCCGGCGCGCACATCGTAGCTCAAGCTGGTGCCTGCCGGCACCGCGGCGGTGGCGGACAGGGTGGTCCAGCCCAGATGCTGGCCGGCGTCCAGTATTTGGGACGTGAATGATCCCGAGTTGCTGTACGGGCCCAGGGACATGGCGTGGATGCCGGCGCTGGCCGCAGAGGCATAGGCCTGATTCCCCACCACGTACACATCGTTGATATACGTCACGGCGGTACTGCTTACCTGGGTGGGGGTGGTGGGTTCGCTGATGTCAAACACCCGCAAATAGTTGGTGTCCGCCATGTAGGCATAATCCCCCGCCACGATCACCCCCTGGCCGGCGCTGGCCCCCCCCGCCGTTCCCACCAGCGTGGGGGAGGCCGGGTTGGAAATGTCCAGCACCTTGAAGCCGGTGCCGGTGATGTAGGCGTAGTTGCCTTTGACGTAGACGCCGTTGACGGTATCGGAATAAGTGGCCACCAGGGTGGGGTTGGCCTTGTCCGACACGTCGATGATTTGCAAACCGGAGCTGCCGTCGGTGAGATAGGCATAGTTGCCGGAAACATGAATCCGGTGTGCGTCTCCCGGCGTGTCCAGGCTGCCGACAATGGTGGGGTTGGCCGGGTCGCTGACATCAATGATCTGCAGGCCGCCGGTGGTGTAATCCCCCACATAAGCATAACTGCCTTCCACGTAGACCCCCCAGGCCCAGCCCGGAGTATCCACGGTGCCCACCGTTACCGGGGCACTGGGGGTGGAGATATCCACCACTGCCAGGCCCTTGTCGGTGGCAGCCACGTAGGCGTAGCTGCCGGCCACGAACACATCCCAGATGCGCGCGCCGTGCTGAGTGTAGGCCACCTGGACGGGGCTGGCGGGGTCGGAGATATCCACGATGCGGTGAGCCGAGAACGAGTTGCCGGAATCATCGGCGATGAAGGCGTAATTGCCGGAGACATGAACGCTGACCACCGAATAGGGGCTGTTGTAGGTGCCGGTGATGGACGGCGCGAAATTGATTCCCAGCGTCACGGCCGCCGCGCTGCCGGCCCCCGAGCGGGCCACGGCACTGGCCAGGGGATAGTTGGCGTAGTTGAAGGTAATGTCCTTGAGGGTTGGGGTGGCGCTGCTGTCGGTGGTGGCGAACACAGCCCGGTACTGCACATAGCGCCGCGTCCCCAGCGTGGAAATGTCGCCACCGTTGGCGACGCCCGTCAGCCAGGCGGTCCAGCTCCCGTCGGGGGTGGCCGTATCCCCGGCGCGCACATCCAGGCTCAGGGTGGTGTTGGCGGGCACAGTGGCGCTGTAATCCAGCGTGGTGAAGCCCAGCTGGCTGACAGTGTCGATCACCGGGGAGGTCATCGTGCCTGAAGCGGCATAAGTGCTGCTGCCGTCGTTGCGGTAGCCGGTGGCGTTACCCCCTATGTTGCCGGCGAGGAAGTCCAGATCGCCGTCGGCGTCCAGATCCGCCAGGGCGGGATACACGTAACTGCCGGCATCGGGAGTGTCCCAGGCGGTGTTGGCCGTCCAGGTGTTGTCGCCGTTGTTGGCATAGCCGTAGCTGATCCCGCCGGAGCTGCCGATGATCAGGTCGACGTCGCCGTCACCGTCCAGATCGGCCGCGGCAGGGCCGGAATAGCCGCCGATGTCGGGGGCGTTCCAGGCGGTCTTGGCGGTCCACACGGGCGCCGAGGCGTTGCCCGTGTTTTCAAAAGCATAGCTCACCCCGTCGACGTTGCCCACCAGCAAATCGAAATCCCCGTCAGCGTCCAGATCCGCCAGGGCAGGGGCGGCCCAGCTCCCCACATCGGTGCTGAGATTCCATTCCGGTTTGGCGCTCCACACCGGGTTGCTGAGGGTGCCGGTATTTTCGTAGGCGAAGGTCAGCCCCGCCGATTCGCCGATCATCAGGTCGAGATCGCCGTCACCGTCCAGGTCCGCCAGGGCCGGTGCCACGTAGCTGCCGATGTCCGGCGCGTTCCAGCTGCTCTGGGAAGTCCAGCTGGGCGTGGCATCAGTGCCGGTGTTGCGGTAGCCGTACACAATGCCGTTGGAGGAACCCAGCATCAGATCGTAGTCACCGTCGTTGTCCAGATCGGCCAAGGCCGGTTTGCTGTAGCTGCCCACGTCGGGCGCGTTCCAGGCGCTGTTGGCGACCCAGGAGGGCGTGTGCCCCGTTTCGCTCAAGCGCACGGCGCCGCTGCGGACCGTGGTGGCGGAGAGCGTGCCGCCTACGGAAAAATCGTAATTGCTGGTGTGCTGCGCTGCGGTGTTGCGGCTGAAAGTGAAATCGCTTTCACTTCCATCCTGCACCTTGTCACCGGTGGTTCCCAGCTGCAAATCGGCGCCGCCGCCCGTCACATTGAGCAGGCTGTCCTTGGTGCTGTAGGCACTCCAGCCCGTCTGATTGCCCGGATGCACGGCGGCGCATTCGCTGCCCGTCCACGTGCCACCGGCAGCGCTGCAGGCCGTGGTGTCGGTGGGGATACCAGCAGACCAGTCGCTTTGAACAAAATCGCCGGCGCGCACGGCGGCGCTGCTCCAAAGCAAGAGCAGGCACAGCAGGGCCGGCGCAACAATCCGGAGGGTGCCGGAGGTGGAGGAGGCGGGGCAGGGGGAAGGCGGGTCTTGGATCGACAGTGTACGGAATCGAAGCGCGCCACGCGTCATTAACTTCACCTCGGTGTCAGCGACTGGGAAATCAACCCTCCGTGGCGACAGGCAAACGCGCCAGGGGGCGCGGCCGGTACCGAGAATATCGGACGGCATCTATAAAAATTTAGAGAAAATTCAAAAGCTGAAGAGGGGTTCTTAAAGGGATTGCATAAATTGCCGATAACCCAGTCGTTGCACTCGGCCATGGGCAAGCCCCCTCATATGAAGACATGCACTGCGCTTTTTCCCTGTTGTACCTGTCTGGTGGTCACACTGACCTGTCTCCCACCCGCCGCGGCGGAATTTACCCTGAACTTCATGCCCGACAATACCGGCGCTTTTATCGACAGTGACGGCACCCGTTTTTTATACGACACCGTGACGGTGACACCGGAAGTGGTAACGGACCCTGACACCGGGTTGAATTACTATCACCTGATCGTCGGCGATCCCGCCGAAGGCTTCATCCAGGAGGTGTACATCCAAAACGGCTTTGGCAGCTTTCAGGGAGGATCCGGTTCCGCAGTGGGCGGTGACGGGGGGGGCAGCGGCGGCAATGGCACAGACCCGCTGGATATCAGCACCGGCGTGAACACCGCCAACGCCGAAGGCAACCCGCAGCGGGTGTTGATCCGGCAGATTCTCAACGACGGCGAGGTGGCGATGGAGTTTTACAAAGGGAAATTCGATGCCAAACCCCGTATCAGCCAAATGCTCAATGCACCAGACGTGACGGCCCTGTTCGAAATCGACATGAGCAACAGCAGCTACAGCGACATGAGCACCGCCGGCACCGTCACCAACACCATGAGTCTGCCCGACGGTTCGGCCAGCTTCGACATGGCCAGCGATGTCCAGAACTCCACCGTCACCGGTGGCCGCTACACCTACACCGCAGGCAGCGGGCCCGGCGGCTCGGATGGCACCTACACCTATTTCGACGGTGGCTTCGACGCCAAGGCCGTGCGTTGGGAAGATTATTTCGACGCCACGCAGGGCAACCCCTGGACGTACAACACCAACAGGCCGCCATAGTCACCTGCTGTCTCCCGCGCCTTAGATCTACCGCGCCCTCATCCCCATCTCCCCAGCGTGCGCACTTCCCTCACCGCCCTGCGCGATGGTCCAGCCCCCGGGGGGCGCTTGATTTCCTTTCGCAATAAAAGTTAAGTTCCCCCTGAGTGTTCAAGGGCAGCGCCGCTGGCATCAGCCGTGGTGTGACTCCGACCCATGCGTCCAGGCGGCACGGAGCGCGCACATCGTGGGACCATTCACAAAACGACTTCCCCTTTTGGTTGCCTTCGCCTTGCCATGCATGTTGACGGCGTGTGCTGTGACCAAACTCGTGCCCATACAAATCGCACGCGTGTCGCAGACCGAGTCTTACAAGCAGGTGTTTTTGTTTCTCGAGCCCCCCCGCGATGAAGCGGGCCCGGTCAGTCCGGATCTGCCGCTGCCCAGCATCGCCCAACAAAACGCCCGCATGGACGAGGTGTTTTCCCGCATGATGGGGGCGCAGAACTGGCAACAGCTGAAAGATCTGTACGGCGTCAACGAGCTGCGCGAGGAACTGATCCAGCAGCGCATCTATATCAAAGGCTTCATCAACTTCACCATTTACATTGATCCCGTGCAACAGGACCTGTTTGTGCTGGAGGGCTTTGGCCGTTATTTCCTCATTCGGGAGAAAACCGGGGCCATACTGCTGTCCGGCGATTTTTGGGTGCCCGCGGACCCGCACACCTTGTCCGAGCTGGATCAGGGTCATATCGTCGTGCGCGTTGACTTGTTTGTGAGCCGCATGCCCAATCAGGTGACCCATCTCAGCGAGTCCGCCGTCAAATACAAAATCTTTGTGGACACCAGCATGAGAGAACACGCGGTTTATTCGGTGGACTACGACAAGAACCACTTTGTCTATCTTGCGCAAGCCACCGAGAAAGCCAACGAAGTCAGCACCCAGCCGGTTGCCTACATGCTGCTGGACAGGCACGGCCATGAGGCCAAGCTGCTGGATTTGCGCGGCATCGGATACTTGAAAAACGACTACGACGCCATCGTGCACGAGGGGCGCCGGCGCGCCTTGAGCCGCTGACGGAATGCGTCCCATGGAGTGCCCCGACTGCCACGCGGAAATCAGCGCCACCCAGCGCTACTGCAGCCAGTGCGGTGCAGCCCTGCCCGCCACGGCCGGCCAGCTTGCAAACCCGGGTGCCGCGGCCAAGCTGGCCGATGAGCTTGCCCGCCAGGCCACAGACCAGTTCAAACGGGAGGCCCGCCTGGTCGCGGCCGAAACCCAGGAAACCATCCAGGTCAAGATCATGGCCTGGGCCAAGCGCCAGCTTTGGCTGCTGGGTGTGGGCATGGCCTTGCTGGCGTTTTTCGGCATCCGGCAGGCGGGCGACTTTAAAGCAGGGATGCAGAGCCTGCAAAACAAAGTGGCGGCAGTGGCGCAAGAGGCGGAAACCTCCGTGGCCGATGTCAAAGCAAAAACGGAACAGTTCGAACGGGATTTTGAGCGGTTCAGACAGCAAGCCGAAGACGTGAACAAGGCGCTGCGCCAGGAGAAAGAAAACCTCGAAGCGCTGCGCGATGCGCTGCGCCGCCTGAACCCCGAAAGTGCGCAAGAGGAACTGGCGCAAATGAAACAAAGCCTGGAAGCCGGCCTGGCGCAGGCCCGGCAGCTCATCGTGCAAGCCTCTGCGGCGCGCAACGACGCCAGGCGTCTGCAAAACTCGTTGTTCAAACTCACCATCCACCTGGATCCGGCCGCGACAGCCTGGTCGCGGGACCGCGACTGGATTGTGCGCACCCTGGCTGAAAGCGGTTTTACGCTGGGCGGCGTGGACGTGGCCAATGTCAGCGTGAACACCACTGAGATTATCTACTATCACCCCGAGGCCCGGTTTCAGGCCCGGTTCATCGCGGACCAACTGAGCCCCCGCTTCGGCACCATTGCGCAACGGGAACTGTTCCGCCCGGAGCGCAATCCGCGGGAACTGTTGATCAAACTGGTGGGGTCGGGGCGGCCGTGATGTCACACCCGGCCACATATTGATTGGACGAGTCAATAAAAAAGGGCGGCCCGAAGGCCGCCCAAGCGGGGCTATACGCACCAGGCCTGTCAGGACCCGGCCGGTGCCCGCAGACGCACCATCAGGCGGTTGGCACTGAAGGTCACGCTGCTATCGTCAAAAGTCCCCTTCCCGTGGGTGGCCGCCACCAGACCGCCGGCGCTCAAGCGGTTCTCCAGCTCCGCCTCAAAGCTGGCGAAGTCGGTGAACACCTGGGCCGTGCCGTCCTGCAACAGCCCGTAAAGGCCCCGGCCGCTTGTCGCTTTGGGGGTGATACCCGGTGCGGTGGGCTGGAAGTCCAGCAGGTCGGTGAGAACCCCGCGGCGCCAGATGTGATGGCGGCTGCCCAGAGGCTGGGTGAGGTCCAGCATGAGCAGATCGCTGCTGGTGCTGACAAAGGCCTCATTGGTGGCGGGCCGCCAGGTCACGCCCAGGTGGGCCGGCGCCTTGTCCAGGTCGATGACGGTGCGGGCACTGAAATCCGGCGGCGCCATACCGAAGGCGGTGACGAAGCCGCGCACTTTCACCGCGCTGCCCACTGCGATGGTGCTGACATCATCGCTGTCGCTGAGGTCCAAAGTGCCGGTATCGACTTCATAGCTGGCCGGATCGGCATCCTGCGCCGACGTCAGGCCGGTGCCGCTGAAGTCGAACAGGCTAAGCGGCCGGCCACCGATGTGTTGCAGCTCCAGGGTGAGCAGGCCGTCGGCCACGGCCACCACTTCGCCGCTCATCTGGGTCCACAGCAGCCGGGCATGACCGCCGCAAGCATCCAGGGACAGATTGCCGGCGGAGGCGTCCTCGCTCAGGGTGCCCCCTAAGCGGATGCGCTGGCCCACGGAGATGGCGTCGATATCCAGTGTTTCGCTGCCGCCACCCTGCTTGGTGACCTTGGTGGGCTGCGCCGACTGGCTGTCGCACACCGTCACCGCCACCGTGTCGTGAAAGATGACGCTGCCGTCTTTGCGCACCACCGTGGCGCCGCGCACGCTGAGTTCATCCCCACTGCGGGCGATGACGTGGCCCTGCACCACGTCAACGGTGTTGGCCGCCACCGAGGTACCACCATAGACTTCGCTGGCGTTGAATTTGCGGTCCGCATCCAGCTCGCCGATGGCGACGACAATGGAGGTGGGATCCTGCAAAGCCAGGGCGGCCAGACCGGCGGCACCAGTGTAGCTTTCCCCGTCCACTTCGTACACGGTGCTGTCGCTGACATAGGCCTTGAAGCGGCCGAACTCGTGATCACCGACATGGAACACCGGGCGGATCTGAATGGTGATGACCTCATTGGCCTGATCCACTTCCGCTAGGCGGCCCCGCAAGCGGTGGGGCTTGGGCTCGTCCAGATCCACATCCGCCACCAGGAAAGGCTGCACGGTGACCACGGGGTTGGCCGGGTCGCTCAAATCCACGCTGTGGGAGGCGGCCAGGTCAAAATCCAGGGTCATGTGGGCGGGCACTCCGGGGGCGACGATCAACGGCCGGTCGTTTTCCAGCTGCACGTCCACGCTCAGTTCGGTGGCGGGATTGCCGTCTTCGTCCAGGATGGTGGTGGCGGCCACAGCCTTGCCGTCAGCGTCCTCCACCTGAATATCAGCGGGCGGATCGCCGTCATATTTCAGTTTCATTGTGGCCTTGACGTAGCGCCCGTTGGGGATGGTGGCAGCGGTCAGAAACTCCGTCATCTCCGTGTACTGGGCGAAGTCGATGCGGGTGGTGGCCGGCAGGGTATTCACCTCCGTGCCGTCGGCACGGGTCAGGGACAAGGACAGCACGTCCACGCCGTAGGCCAGGAAATCGCCCGCGGCGTCGGTGAGGCCGATGACCACCTCGCCTTCGCTCTGGCTGGTCAGAGTGCGGTCATTGCTGTCGGAACCCCCGCCGCAGGCCCCCAGCAGCAATGCCGGCACCAGCAGCAAGCCCGCGGCACCCCGGCGCAAAGCGCGCCATGTAAATGAATCCGGTGCAAATGGTGTCATGGTTCTCCTCCAGTTTTGTTTCAGTGTTGTCAAACCCGGTGCAAGCCGGTGTCGTGTGTAGGTGTCTGGTTCAACGTGCCGCAGCCGGGATCGGTTGACACGGCTTCGGCGCCGCCGCCGGCAATGCTTTATAATGCCTGCCCTTTGACGGCACTGGGTTCGATCGGGCGCGTCCGCGGGGGGCGCCGCTCCGCTTTCAGGAACGCCACACCATGGCTTTGAGTTTCACCCTGTTTTTAAGCGCCGCCCTGGCCGCCGCGGCCGGGCCGCGGCCTGCTGATCATCTGCACAGCGAGCAGGGCTGCATCCGCTGCCACAGCGAGGGCATGGACACGGCCAGACTCATTGCTGACAGTCGGGCCGGCTGTCAGCGCTGCCACCGCGCCGGCGGGGCCGCGCCGGCGGTATCCGTCGCCCCCGGCGAAGAGCCGGAAATGGAGGCGGGCACCCTGGCGGCCGACGCCGGCATGTCCCTGCCCCTCTACTACGAGGACAGCCGCCTGGGGGCAGAGCCCAATTCCATGGTCCGCATCCCTGCCGGGCCCTTCATCATGGGCACCGACGAGCGCCTGTCCGACGAAGGCCCCCAGCACGTGGTGGACCTGCCGGCGTTTTGGATCGACCGCTATGAGGTCACCAACCTCCAATACAAAAAATACATCGACGAAGCCGGCCGCCGCTCGCCGCGCCACTTCGTCAACCGCACCTACCCCCGCGGCAAGGCCGATCATCCCGTCACCTTCGTCAACTGGTACGACGCCAGGAACTATTGCCAATGGGCCGGCAAGCGCCTGCCCACCGATGCGGAATGGGAAAAAGCCGCCCGCGGCACTGACGGCCGCCGCTTCCCCTGGGGTAATGAATTCGGCCTTCCCCGCGCCAACACCCCCGTGCGCTGGGCCGCCATCGGCCAGCCCGGGGACACCACCCCCGTGGGTGCCTTCGAAAGCGGCCAGAGCCCCTACGGTGTCTACGACATGGCCGGCAATGTGTGGGAATGGACGGCGAGCTGGTATGAAGCCTATCCCGGCAACCACACCCCCTCGGAAAATTACGGCAAGCGCTACAAGACGCTGAAAGGCGGCTCCTGGTTCGACTGTTCGTTCTACAAATGCGGCATCTCCGCGCCGGTGTACAACCGCGCCTTCTTCTCCCGCAAAACCAAAAACGATACCTTCGGTTTCCGCTGCGCCAAAGACGCCGCAGCAGAGCATGCCCTCTCATCCACCCCGTCGGCAAAAAGGAGTCAGGGAGAAAAAAAATAACCGGCCCCTTTTGCATGATGAGAGAAAGCGACACCCATTGCCAGAGACTGCAACCTTGATACCGCTCTTTCCGAAAAAACGCATTCCGCTGCTGGTTGGTGCCCTCACCGCGCTGCTCACCGCCTGTGACAAAAACAGCGGCGCCGCGGCCCCCCCCTCCCCGCCCCCAGCCGCCCCCGATACAGTCACCGAAGAAATGGTCCTCGTTTCCGCCGGCGACTTCATCATGGGCAGCAACAAAGAGGACAAGGAGAATTTGAGCAGCCGCTACGGTTTTCCCGCCCCTTTGTACCTGGACGAACACCCCCGGCACCGCGTCACCCTGCCCGCCTTTTACATCGACAAATACGAAGTCAGCAACGCTGAGTTCAAGGCCTTCATCTTCAAAACCGAGCGCCCCCTGCCCGTGCCCTGGAACTACAACGGCTACGGCCTCACCATGGAAGAAGCGGCACGCCTGGACATGAAAATCCTGCGCATCATCGCCGCCGAGCATTTCCGCTTCGACATGGACACCCGCACCATGAGCCGCAAAGCCCTGATGACCGCCATGGAGGCGGCGCAAAAAGCGATGGACCCCTACCCCGCCACCGGCATGACCTGGGCCGAAGCCCAGGCCTATTGCCAATGGCGCGGCAAACGCCTGCCCACGGAAGCGGAATGGGAAAAAGCCGCCCGCGGTCCCGCTGGCCTGGAATATCCCTGGGGCAACGAGTGGGATCCCACCGTCACCAACACCGGCGACAACGAAGACTGGGAAGAAGGCATCGCCCCCGTGGGCGCCTATCCCGGCAACCGGTCCCCCTACGGCGCCTACGACATGGCCGGCAATGTGTGGGAGTGGACCGCCGACTGGTACCAGCCCTATCCCGGCAGTGACTACAGCAGCGCCAACTTTGGTGAAAAATACAAAGTGATCCGCGGCGGTGGCGGCGGCATAGGCCACTATGCCTTGAGCCTGTTCTTCCGCGGCGCCGCCCGCCAGTACGCGGAGCCGGAGCTGCGTTCGGAAGACGTCGGCTTTCGCTGTGCGCGGGACGCGGGCTGAGGGCGGTTCAAGCCCGCTGGCGGCTTATTCCCCCGCGATGCCGGGCGACAATGTGTGCGGCGCGCGGCGGTTCAGGCAGAGCGCCGTGCACCACCAAACGCTTGGATCAGAGCGCAATCCCGCGGCAACATCCCCACCCCTTGCAGGAACACCCCCACGTCCGCCCCTCGCCACCGCAGTCCGGGGAGTAGCGCCAGTCACAGCGCTACGCGCCAAGCCTGGCGCAGCCACGAAATCAGCGCCGCCCGGGGGGCGGCGTCTGGGCGGGCGGCTTAATGAGCGTCGGCTGAGGTGCTGTCCCGGTCACCGGAAGGGTCATCCTCCGCCTCGTCTCCGCGGTCGAAACGATCATCCCGCGCGCCATCGCGGGCGCTGGAACGGTCATCGGACGCGCTGCCGGCGCTGCTGGAATGGTCGTCTCCCGCCTTGTCACTGGCACCGGCCCGGTCGTCCGGCGATGAACTGTCGTCGGTCCGGGAGCGCTGACGGTCACCGTCGCTGGAACCCTCGTCGCTGGTGGCTGTACCGTGCCCGTCATCGGCCGCCCCCACGCCGCAGCCACTTTCCACCTTGACTGCGCGGGCGACGAAGGCCCCGTTTTCCACTGCGCCCTTGAATTCGGCGTGCGCACCGACGGTAAGGCAGCGCCGCTCCCCCCGCTTGAACCAGGCGCTGCTGATGTCCACGTCCATCTCGGCGCCCACCGGGACAGCAAAATGCTCCGCCTTCCCCACGGTGACGGTGAGCCGGTCGCCGTCCTGCGCTTTGATCCGGCCGCTCAGCTCGGCGTATTCCACCTCAAAGGGGCGCTGGCTGGAGGGAGCCGCCGCCCCGTCTATTTCCACCGTGTCCGCCAACAGCAGGCTGCCGTCCCGGCTCCCTTTGATCACCACCTCCTGGCCGCTTTGCAGCAGCTCCATCCGGCCTTTGGTGAAACGGGCGTTGCTGACATTGGCCACGGTGAGAAAGTCGGCGGGGGGCACGAAGCTGGCCTCTTTGACATCCAGCACCAGGCTGCTGCCGTCGAAGCTGACGACCCGGCCCTCGGCTTCGTCGCGGGTGTTCAGGTCATCGCCAGCGGCGGCCTTGATCGTCACGCGCAGCGCCTCCATGGTCAGCGCCGTGGGATCGTAGTTGCCGTAGATCTCCACCCGCCGGCCGCTGGCCAGGGCAGCGGTGTCGTTCTTCACCGCGTCGCTGGCGCGGTCCACCACCACTGCCTGGGCGGCCAGGGTCACGGCCACGGCGCCGGCGCTGTGCGCGGGCGAGACGGTGAAGTGTTGGCTGTCGGTGACCGCCGTCACCTGCCCGGACAACTCGGCCCTGAGGGCCGGAAGGGTGCGCAGGCTGCGCTCGTCGCGATAGACAATGGTCGCCGTGGCCAGGCCGGTGGCGGGGTCATAGTTGAATTGCTTGAGGTCGAAGTCCAGGGCAAAGCTGGCCGGCTGGCCGTCCCGGACCGAAAGATCCGCCGCCACGGTCAGCACTTTCGGACCACCGCCCGGAGTGAAACGGGCCTGCAGCACCTGGCCCCGGGGATCCACCAGGGTGAGATCGCCACCCAAAGTCACCCGGAGTTGCGGGTAATGACCGGCGGGCAGGTCTGCGGTATCCAGCAAAGTGGCCACATCGGCCAGCTCACGCAGATTGAAGACCGCGCCGTCAGGGGCGTCAAACAACACATATTCCCCACCGTCGCCACTCACAGCGGTGACCTGAATCACGGTGACCCACACTTCGTCGTAGGCGGTGCTCAGATCGTCGGTGATCATCGCCGACACTGGTGCCGACGAGGCCGCGGTGGAAGCGGGCTGCCCGGACGCATTGTTTCCGGGCTTGCCGGGGGGGGATGATACGTTTCCGCTGTTGCAAGCGCCCAGCATGATGACGGCGCCGGCAAGTACAATGGTTCGAATGGTCATGATCGTGCCTCCTTTTCCTGGAACCTGCCATGGCAACATCCATGGTTTGGGGCACAATATCCCGTCAAGCTGAACTGTTCCTTAACAGGATGTTGGAAAAGGCTTTTCTGGCCTTTTTCAAGTCTGGCCGCTGCCCACGCGGTATCCGGCTGTCTTATATCATTTGATGAATGACGGTGCTTCCGTGCACCGGGCACAGCTTGTTGCTGAGCAAGCGGTATCTGCATTAGGTGCTTGATTTTGGTTCGAGCGGGCCGTCAAAGCCCGATTACGGAGAGAGGCGCATCTGGTGCACGGAGGGTTTTCCGTTACAGCGTTCAGGACTGAAACTGCATCAGTTGCGTTTTCCAGTCATTCGCTGGGCTGTGAAGCCCTTCCTCAAGCGTGCAGTGCGGGAAATCCGCACGCTGCATTCTGTGGCGGCGGGGGTGATCCTGGTTCCTGCCCGATCAAAACTGAGCGGGACTATCGGATTTTCAATGCCGGGGAGGCTATACTGCTAATCGGTTTGTCGCAAACTAAGGAAAAGACCGTGGGACCTATCATCTTTCAAATCGTAATTCTGATTCTCGTGGTCGGCGTTCTGGCGCTCTTTGCCTGGGACGATCTGCGTCATCGCCGAATGGACGCCGCGCGGGCACGTCAGCACATTGAGCGGGACTGACACCGCTCAGGCGTGATACCCCAGCCCCACCTCTGCGGGAATTTCCAGCTCCATGGCAATGGGCAGGTGATCTGAAATCACATGATTGAGCACCTGCATGCGGGTGACGGGCAGGCTGGGGGTGACCAGGATATGGTCGATATTGCGCATCGGCCGCCAGCTTGGGAACGTGTGCAGTTGTTCCGCCGGCGCGCACAGTTCTGTTTGATCCAAAAACGCCTCCATCTCGGGGCTGTGTGAGGGGCAGTTGAAGTCTCCCATCACCACGGCATGACGGTAATCCCCCAGCAGCTCGGCGATATAAGCCAACTGCTGTTGCCGCGCGCGCCGGCCCAGGGCCAGATGGACCAGTATCAGGGCGAGCCGGGTGTGCCGGTGACCATAGTTCACCACCATGGCGCCGCGGCCGGGGATCAGGCCGGGCAGACGGTGTTGGGAGATATTTCCCGGAGGCAGTTTGCTGAGCAGCCCGTTACTTTGCTGGGCGAGCTTGCCGAAGTCCCGGTTGGTCTGGTGAAACCAGTGCGCGAACTGCCCCCGCCGGGCCAGGTATTCCACCTGGTTGATGAAGTAACTGCGCAAACTGCCGGCATCGGCTTCCTGCAGCGCGACAATGTCGTACTGGCCGATCAGTCTGGCAATGCGGTCCAGGTTGTCGAAGGTGGACGAATGCGGCAGCACATGCTTCCAGCCCCGGGTCAGATAGTGGTGGGGGCGGACCGAGGCCACGGCCGTCTGAATGTTGTAGCTCAGCAGGCGCAAGCGGGTGGGCGCCGTGGATGAATCATGGGCGCACCGGCGGCGCGGCGCGATGCGGGCATCCAGGGCCAGTGATGCGGATGGAGTCATAGCTGAAAAATCGCCTCTCCAAGTTTGGCGGTCAGTTTGAGATTTTCCGTGTAATCGACGGGACAGTCGATAATGCTTACTGTGTCGTCCGCGAGGGCCTTTTTCAAGAGGGGCAACAGCTCCCCGGCCTCGCCCACCCGGTAGCCCCGGGCGCCGAAGGCCCCGGCCAGCTTGACGAAATCGGGGTTGCCGAAGCGGCAAAACCCCGTCCGGCCGAAGGTGGTCATCTGTTTCCACTCGATCAGGCCGTAGCCGCCATCGTTCCACACCAGCACCACCAGCGGCAGCCCCAGGCGCACGGCGGTTTCCACCTCCTGCACGTTCATCAAAAAACCGGCATCACCGGTCACGGCCACCACTTTGCGCTCCGGCCGCGCCAGTTTGGCGGCGATGGCGCCGGGCAGGGCAATGCCCATGCTGGCGAAGCCGTTGGAAATGAGGCAGGTGTTGGGGTGTTCACAGCGGAACATGCGCGCCATCCACATTTTGTGGGCGCCCACATCGCAGATCACGATGTCTTCCAGGTCCATGGCGGTGCGCAGATCCCAGATGATTTTTTGCGGCCTGATGGGAAAATGGCGGTCGTCCTTGTGCTGGTCCATGTCCCGTACCAGGGCCTCGCGCAGGGGCCGCAGGGTGTGACCGTCCTTGGGCCCGCACAAGTCGGCGATGCGCGCCAGGCTGTGACCGATGTCCCCCACCACGCCCACGTCCACCTCGTAGCAGGCATCCACCTCGGCCGGGGTGGCGTCGATGTGGATGAGGTGACGGTCCCGGGTGGGGTGCCACAAGCGGGGATGGTACTCCACCAGGTCGTAGCCCACGCACAAGATCACATCGGCCCGGTCGAAGCCCACATTCACATAATCGTGAGCCTGCAGACCCACGCTGCCCAGGGCCATGGGATGCCTGAAGGGGATCACCCCCTTGGCCATGAAGGTGTTGGCCACGGGAATGTTAAGCCGGCCGGCAAACTCGGCCAGTTGCTTCCAGGCCCGGGCCCGGATCACGCCGTTGCCCGCCAGGATGATGGGATGGCGGGCCCCGTTGATGAGCGCTGCGGCGGCGGCCACCCGCTCCGCCGCCGGTTCGGGCAGGGTGCTTTGGCGGGGGGCGAGGGGGCTCGCGCGGGTCTCGAAACCGGCGATGTTTTCGGGAAACTCAATGAAACAGGCGCCGGATTTTTCCGTCTGGGCCAGCTTGAAGGCCTTGCGCACCACCTCTGGCACCACGTCCGCTTCCAGAATGCGCGAGGAATACTTGGTGATGGGCGCAAACAGGGCGGTCAAATCCAGCACCTGGTGGGACTCTTTGTGCAAGCGGCTGGTGTCGGCCTGGCCGGCGACGGCCACCAGGGGGGCATGATCCATATTGGCGTCGGCCACCCCGGTGACCAGATTGGTGGCCCCCGGCCCCAGGGTGGCCAGGCACACCCCCGCCCGGGCGGTGAGCCGGCCGTAGACATCGGCCATAAAAGCCGCCCCCTGCTCGTGGCGGGTGGTGACGAACCGGATGGGGGAGTCCAGCAGGGCATCCATCACGGCGAGATTTTCCTCGCCGGGGATGCCGAACAGGTATTGCACCCCTTCTGCTTCGAGACAGCGCAGAAACAGCTGGGCGGCGTTCACAGTGGCGGGCTTCTAAGCGCCGCCCGCCCGGGCATTGAGTTCTTCTTTGACCAGCTTGTCCATGATCCGCAGCATGCCGTTGAAGCCGCCGGGAACCTCGCTGTTGAGGATGTATTTGCCGTTGATGACCACCGAGGGGGTGGCGTGAACCTGGTAGCGGCGGCTCATTTCCTGGGCGCGCCGGAACTGGGTCTCCACGGTGAAGGAATGAAACACCTTCTTGAACTCTTCCTTGTCCACCCCGTGTTCCGCGTAAAAACCGGCCAGACGCTCCTCAGTGTCCAGGCGCCGCTTGTGGATATGAATGGCATCGAACAGGGCCCGGTGGGTTTGCTCCAGCGCGCCCAGGGCCTGGGCCGTATAATAAGCACGGGCGTGGATGGCCCAGTGGGGCGCCAAAATGGCGGGCATGCGCCGGTAGCTGATTTTGCCGCCCTGCCTTTTCACCCAGCGCTCCATGTACGGCTGGAAGCGATGGCAATGGGGACAGCCGTACCAGAACAGCTCCACCACTTCCACCTTGCCGGGGGGGCTGTCGGTAGGCTGGGCCGGGATGATCCGCTGATAGTCGCGGCCTTCCAGCAAGGGCGCGGCTGTTGCCGCCAGGGGAAGCAGACACAGTAGGAAACACCAACGCGCGAAGCTTTTCATAAATCTCCTCTTTCACATTGCTTTGCTTGAAAGTTGCAGGAGCCGCGGCGGGCACTTGCTCCGCTCCGGTAAACAAGGATAATGACGTGCCGGCGGGCCAATGGTTCTGTTTTCACTAAGCCTATGCAAGTCCCGCGCCCAGCGCAACACCCGCCGGCCGTGATTCCCAATGCAAGGAGTGTCCCCGTGACCACCGAAGAACAAAAAGCCAAGCTGGTTCAGTTTCTGAGCCAACAGTATTTGTGTGAGTCTCTCACCGTCAAAGAAGTGGAAACCTTGCTGGAGTACACCGAAGTGGTGGAATTCGGCAAGGACGAGATCATTGCCGATATCGGCGAAGTGGGGGAGGCGCTGTTTTTCGTGGTCAGCGGTGCAGCGACCCTGTACCACGATGACAACGGTCGCGAGATCGAGGTGGGTCACATGGACCAGGGTGAGCTGATGGGCGAGATGTCCTTTTTTGACCGCCGCCCCCGCTCACTGCGCATGCGTGCCCGGAGCAACGCCACCCGGTTGCTGAAACTCACCCGCGCCATGTACAAGCGCCTGCGGGTTGAGCACCCCTACATCGCCGTGAACCTGCTCGAACACGCCATCGTCAGCCTGGATCATCTGGTGCGCCAGGTCAGTGAGCAGGAAGCCACCCTGGCGCGCTACATTTACGGCCCCGGCAAGAAATAGCGCCTTGGCCGCCTCCACCGCGGCTGCGCCGCGCCTCAATCCTGCCTACCAGCGGGCGGCCTTTCTCCTGGGCGCGGCCGCGCCGTGGCAGTTTCCGCCTGATGAAGGCATGGAAGTGGCTTTCGCCGGCCGCTCCAACGCCGGCAAATCCAGCGTGCTCAACGCCCTCAGCGGCCGCCGCGCCCTGGCGCGGGTGAGCAAAACACCGGGGCGCACGCGGGAAATCAATTTCTTCCAAATTGACGCCGGACGACGTTTCGCGGACCTGCCCGGCTACGGATTCGCCCAAGTCCCCGCCGCCGTCAAGGCGGCCTGGGGGCGTCTGATGGAAAGTTATTTTCACCAGCGCCGCAGCCTGCGGGGGGTGGTGTTGGTGATGGACATCCGCCACCCCCTCACCGAGTTCGACCAACACATGCTGGCCTGGTCCCGCGAACGCGCACTGGCGGTGCACATCCTGCTCACCAAAGCCGACAAACTCAGCCGCAGCCGCGCCCAGGCCAGCCTTCACCAGATCCAGGCCCAACTTAAGAAACAAGACCTGCCCAACACAGTGCAAATCTTCTCGGCCCTGAAACGCACCGGCGTGGAAGACTTGCACGCGCGGTTGGACAATTGGTTCGGCTGTCAGGGAGCGTAACTGTTCAGGCTGCCCCTGATTCTGACGCCATGCCCGGGCGGATCAGCAGTGTACGGGAGAGGCACAGGCGCGAAAAAAGGCCCCGGTCATTAAGAGGGAGGAGAGACCGGGGCCTGGACAGACCCGGCTTGGGGAAGCCAGGCTTAGAGGGGTTCCCGCTCAGGGAGGAGAGCGGGATGAGCACGGGCCAGAAAGCTAAAATCCGCACTCATCGGATAAGAGTATAGTCTGCCGAAAAAGTTCGGCCGGAATTCAATAAATTTTTGCAGCGCTCCGGCATTCTGATTCCCGCCGTGACCGTCGCAAGGGGGCGCGCCGCCCGGCCGCCATTGCAAGTGAGGGCGCAGAGTATGCCTCTGCCCAAACAACTCCCTGCCTTGTCCTCAGATCAACACTCACTCCGCCAAGGCCGCCCGCTGCTTTTCAATGAGTTCGGTGATGCCGCCGCGGGCCAGTTCCAGCATAGCGTTGAGTTCGTCCATGCGGAAGGCGTGACCCTCGGCGGTACCCTGGATTTCAACGAAAGCCCCGGCGTCGTTCATCACCACATTCATGTCCGTTTCGGCGTTGGAATCCTCGGCGTAGTCCAGGTCCAGCACGGGCACGCCTTTGTAGATGCCCACGGAAACCGAAGCAACCGCGCCGTAGATGGGGTTTTTTTTCAGCGTGCCGTGGCGCAGCAGGTGCTGCACCGCGTCAGCCAGGGCAACGAAGCCGCCGGTAATGGAGGCCGTGCGGGTGCCGCCGTCTGCCTGAATCACGTCGCAGTCCACCGTCACCATGCGCTCGCCCAGGGCGGCGAGATCCACCACAGCGCGCAGGGAACGGCCGATCAAGCGCTGGATTTCCTGGGTGCGCCCGCCCTGGCGGCCCTGGGCCGCCTCCCGCGTCATGCGCTCGCCGGTGGAACGCGGCAGCATGCCGTATTCCGCCGTGACCCAGCCCTTGCCCGAGCCCTTCAGCCAGCGCGGCACGCGCTCGTCCACCGTGGCGTTGCATAGCACACGGGTGTCGCCGAACTCCACCAGCACCGAGCCTTCGGCGTGTTTGGTGTAGTGGCGGTCGAGGGAGATGTCACGAAGCTCGTCAGGCTGGCGGCCGCTGGGGCGCATAGGCGTTATCCTTTTGTAATAATTGGAATAATATTGGCTTCGGCGGTTGCGGCGAGACCGGCCGCCGGGCCAAAAACTGCGTGGATTATAGCCTTTTTGCCTCACCTTGGGATTGTTGTGCATGTGCGGCACATGTGCTATAAAGGCGGGTGTCAATTTACGCAGGGTGTCAGCATGAAGATCCAGGCCGAAAAAATCGCCGCGCTGGATGAACGGATGGAGCGCAAGCCTGTCTTGATGCCGCCTGATCTCATTCGCAAAACCGAGCGCCTGGCCCAAGAGGCCAAAGTTTCCTTCGCGGAAATTGTGCGGCGGGCTCTGTGGGATTACGATCCCGGCAAGCAGGCGGAGAATGACAGCACGCTGGAAGCCCTGGCGGACGCGCTGCTGCAATCCATCCGCGAGACCGGCGACTACCTGGACAAACTGGAGCAAAAGCTGGACACCACCCACCGCGAACTGGAAAAGCACCGTCATGGCGCTGAGTGAAAAACTGCTCAAAGCCCTGCAATCCGGCATTGTGCTCAACGAGCGGGTGCTGGCCCTGGCGCAGCGCATCGAACGCCTGGATGACGATGTGCGCCAGATCGACCGCCGCCTGGTGCGCATAGAAACATTTGTGGAAGTGGCGGAAAAGCAAAAACAACTTACCTCGTAACGGGCCGGCAGGGGCACCCCACCAGCATGATCCGCAGCATGACCGCCTTCGCGCGGGAGGAGAAAGACACCTCTTTCGGTGCCATCATCTGGGAGCTGCGCTCCGTGAATCACCGCTATCTGGACGTGTCTTTGCGCCTGCCCGAAGACTTCCGTTTTATTGAAGCTCAACTGCGCGCGCGCGCCGGCGCCAAACTGGCCCGCGGAAAAGTGGAATGCACCCTGAAATTTCAAGCTGCTGCCGGGACGGCCGACTCGTTTTCTGTCAATGCGCAACTGGTGGGCGAGCTGCTGGCCGCCGCCGAAGAGGTGGCGGCACGCGCCGGGCAGGCCGCGCCGGTTAACCCCCTGGATGTGCTGCGCTGGCCGGGCGTGATGGAGTCCGCCAGACCCGATCAGGAGGCGCTGGCCCGGGAGATTCTCGACGCCTTCGATGTTGTGCTCGCCCGGCTTGTGGCGGCGCGGGAACGGGAGGGGGCCGCACTGCGCGAGATGGTGGAACAACGCTGCGTGTCCTTGGTGGCTGAGGTGGCGAAGGTGAAACGGCGCCTGCCCGAGGTGGCGGCGCGGGTGCGGGAAAAGCTTTTAAGCCGCCTGGCCGAACTGACCGAACAGGCCGATCCCGGCCGCCTCGAACAGGAGCTCGCCCTGATCGCCCAACGCGTGGACGTGGCAGAAGAGATGGACCGCCTTGCCGCCCACATCGACGAAGTCCGGCGGGTGCTGGCCGAAGGTGGCGCCGCGGGCCGGCGTCTGGATTTTTTGATGCAGGAACTGAACCGCGAGGCCAACACCCTGGCGTCCAAATCAGCCGACGTGGACACCACCCGCAGCGCGGTTGACATGAAAGTGCTGATCGAGCAAATGCGGGAACAGGTTCAAAACATTGAGTGATGCAGCGATGAGCCAAGGCACGCTCTACATCGTCTCCGCGCCGTCCGGGGCAGGCAAAACGTCGCTGTTGGCGCGAGTGCTGGCGGACACGCCGGAGCTGGTCTTGTCCGTGTCCCACACCACCCGGGCACCGCGTCCCGGCGAGCGCAGCGGGACACACTATTATTTCGTCGATCATGCCCGCTTTGAGGCGATGATCGCCGAGGGGGCATTCCTGGAATACGCCCGGGTGTTCGACAACTACTATGGCACCTCCCGTGCCGCAGTACTGCGGCAGTTGGAGCAAGGCCGTGACGTGGTGCTGGAAATCGACTGGCAGGGCGCTCAACAGGTGCGGGCGGCTTTCCCCGGGGTGGTGAGCATTTTCATTCTGCCCCCTTCCCGTACGGCGTTGGAACAACGCCTGCGTTCCCGCGCCCAGGACAGCGAGGCGGTGATTCAGCGCCGCCTGGCCGGGGCGGTGACCGAGATGTCCCACTACGGCGAATACGATTATCTGGTGGTCAACGACGATTTTGACACCGCCGTGGCGGACTTGCGGGCCATTGTCCGCAGCGGCCGCCTGGCCGCCCACCGGCAGATCGTCCACTTGCGGGAACTGCTGGCGGGCCTGACTCAACGCGATTGAGCGTTGTCTGGCATTCCGCCCGGCCGCCTGTCGGTAGTATACTTTTCCTCTGGTCTTTTTCTTTACTCCAGGAGCACTGCATCATGGCGCGCGTAACCGTCGAAGACTGCCTCAACAAAATCGATAACCGTTTTCAACTCGTGCTGGTGGCGTCGCGCCGTGCCCGTTATCTGGAGCGCAGCGGCGAAGAGCCCACCGTGCCGAGGGAAAATGACAAACCCACCGTCATCGCGTTGCGGGAAATCGCAGCGGGGACCATCGACGAATCGGTGCTCGACCAGGTGGAGCCCGGCACCCCCCCCAGCCCGGAAGAAGAAGCCGCAGCGGCGATGGAAATGATGGAAGAGGCCGCCATCGTTGCAGAAGAAGGCAAAGCAGCGGGAACGGCTGCCGAAGAGTAATCATGTCGCGGCGGATACCCTTTTGAACGCCTCAGACCTTGCCGTCTTACCCACCGCGCCCGACAATGACGCCACCCGCGCGCTGATCTCCGACCTTTGCGCCGAACTTTACGGCTACCTCAGCCCCGAGCAGGTGGGCGAGGTGGAGCACGCCTGTGAGTTTGGCGCTCTTGCCCACCAGGGTCAGCGCCGCGTCTCCGGCGAACCCTACTTTCACCATCCCCTGGCGGTGGCCCGCATTCTGGCTGACATGCGCATGGACCACCACAGCATCATGGCGGCGGTGCTCCACGATGTGATCGAAGACACCGCCACCGGCAAGGACCAGCTGGCCGCCGAGTTTGGCGGCGAAGTGGCCGAACTGGTGGACGGGGTCAGCAAACTCACCCAGATCAAATTCTCCAGCAAAGCCGAAGCCCAGGCGGAAAATTTCCGCAAAATGATGCTGGCCATGGTGCGCGACATCCGCGTGATTCTGGTGAAGCTGGCGGACCGTCTCCACAATATGCGCACCTGTCAGGTACTTGACCCTCCCCGGCGGCGGCGCATTTCCCGCGAAACCCTGGACATCTACGTGCCCATCGCCAACCGGCTGGGCATGAACACGGTACGTGCCGAGCTGGAAGACCTGGGTTTCGCCGGCCTCTACCCCGGGCGCCACAAGATTCTGTCCGCCGCTGTCAAAAAAGCGCGCGGCAACCGCAAGGAAGTGCTGAACAAAATCCAGGGGGCCATCGAACAGCGCCTGTACGACGAGGCGCTGCCCAGCCGCGTCATGGGGCGGGAAAAGCACCTCTACAGCATATACTGCAAGATGAAGCAGAAGGGCCTGTCCTTTAACGACGTGTTCGACGTCTACGCCTTCCGCATCGTGGTGGACAAGGTGGACAGCTGCTACCGGGTGCTGGGGGCGGTGCACAACCTCTACAAGCCCGTACCCGGCCGGTTCAAAGACTACATCGCCATTCCCAAAGCCAACGGCTATCAGTCCCTGCACACGGTCTTGTTTGGCCCCTACGGCGGCATGCCCATCGAAGTACAGATTCGCACCGAGGAAATGGACCGGGTGGCGGAAGCGGGCATTGCCGCCCACTGGCTCTACAAATCCGGGGAGGAAGGCGGCCCCAGCGCCTCGGTGCGCGCCCGCGAGTGGTTGCGGGGTTTGCTGGAAATGCAAAAAAGCGCTGGCAACTCATTGGAATTTCTGGAAAACGTTAAAATAGACCTGTTCCCGGACGAGGTTTATGTGTTTACGCCCAAAGGGGAAATCATGAAACTGCCGCGGGGCGCCACGGCGGTGGATTTCGCCTACGCCGTGCACACCGATATCGGCAACACCTGCGTGGCGGTGAAAATCGACCGTTACCTGGCACCCCTGCGCACCGCCTTGGCCAATGGTCAGACGGTGGAAATCATCACCGCGCCGGGATCCAAACCCAATCCCGCCTGGCTGAGCTTTGTAATGACCGGCAAAGCACGGGCCAATATCCGTCACTATTTGAAAAACATGAAGCACGACGAGGCGGTAAACCTGGGCCGTCGCCTGTTGGAGCGCGCTTTGGCCGCACATTCTTCCAGCCTGGAGCGCGTGCCCGCCGAACGCATTTTGGCGTTGCTGGAAGAGCTGAAACTCAGCGACCTCAACCAGTTGCTGGAACAAATCGGCCTGGGCAACCGCATGGCCACCTTGGTGGCGCGGCGCCTGGCCAGCGTGGATCCGGACCGAACCCCAGGTGGTTTCAAAAAAGCCTTGACCCGCTACGTGCCCGCCTGGCTGCGCGGCGGTGGAAAAGACGGATCCAGCAGGCAGCCGCTGGTCATCAAAGGCACCGAAGGCATGGTGGTCAACTTTGCCCGCTGCTGCCGTCCCATTCCCGGCGATCCCATCGTCGGTTTTATCAGCGCCGGCAGAGGCCTGGTCATCCACGGCGTCAACTGCAAAAACCTCAGCGAATACCGCGACCGTCCGGAAAAATGGATCGACGTGGACTGGGAGAGCGAAATCAAAGGCGAGTTCCCGGTGGAAATCCGGGTGGAGGTGGCCAACCAGCGGGGCGCCCTGGCCACCGTGGCTGCCGCCATCGCTGAAATGGGCGCCAACATCGACAACGTTAACATGGACGAGCGCGATGGCCGCTACAGCACCCTGACCTTCCTGGTGGAAGTAGAGGACCGCGGCCATCTTGCCCGCATCATGCGCCGCATCCGCGCCCTGGACATGGTGGCGCGCATCGCCAGAACGAAAGGATAAGCATGGCCCGCCAGATCATTCACACCGACCAGGCCCCGCAAGCCATCGGCACCTATTCCCAAGCCGTGCGCGTGGACGGTACCGTTTACCTCTCCGGCCAAATCCCCCTCGATCCCGCCACCATGAGTCTGGTGGATGGCGACATGGCGGCCCAAATCCGCCAAGTCTTCGACAATCTCAATGCCGTTGCCGAAGCCGCCGGCGGGAGCTTGAACGACATCGTCAAACTCAACCTCTTTCTCACCGACCTCGCGCATTTCCCGCTGGTGAATGAAATCATGGCCGAATACTTCAGTGAACCGTATCCGGCGCGCGCGGCGATAGGTGTGGCGGCCTTGCCCAAGGGGGCTTCGATTGAGGCGGACGGGGTAATGGCTTTGGCGTCAGCATGAAACAGCATCGCGGCCACCGGCCGCTTCCGTTCTTATTAACCCGGCAATTAGGATTGTCGGGTTAACAGCGCGGCACAGGGATGTGCCGCCATTGGCGCAAGTCAATGCGAGCCCGCGAAATACCAGCCATTTCGCACAATGGCGCCCGTATTTCGCGGGCGGCAATCAAACAGGTCAGGACGACCTGTTTGATTGCCGGG